>DATFCF010000348.1:0-4845 GCA_035253445.1 Mycobacterium sp. | reverse complement strand
CGCTCGTGAAGCTCCAACTCCGGTCAGCTGAGATGAGTGATCTGAGGCGTCCAGGTCGACGCATGGAGCTCCGGTCATGTCCTCACAGAATGTCCTCACAGACGAAGGAAACGGAGAACGACATCAGAAATCTGCCGACAGGTCTCCACATTCTCTCGGTGTACGTTGCCATCGGCGGCGGGCAGGACTATGTGGCTGACCGTGAGCCGGATCAGCACGTCGACGGCGTGGTCGATGTCGGCGCGGTCATGGTTGGGTAAGTGTTCATCGAACCAGCTGATCAGCCGTTGCGTGGCAAGTTCGAGCATTGATGTGGACGTGGCGACCAAGCGCAGTACGCTCGATTCCCCCCGGAGGTCATCGAGCGGTGCGGTCAGCGCTGCGCGAAGCAACGGACTCTCGACTGCTTCGTCGAGGGTGTATTGCACCGCTTCGGTGATAGCCCTCGGGACGGAGTCGGTGTTGGTGTCGAGGATGGTCTGTATTCCCGTGAGGAACCGCTCCGTTTCACGTAGTACGAGGGCGTCCCCGAGCTCATTTTTGCTGGCGAACTCTTTGTACAACGTCGGACGCGAAACTCCGATCATGGCAGCGACGTCACTGAAGCGGACCTTGTTCCACCCTTTTTCGGTGATCAACGTCTGCGTCGCACGCAAGGCTTCCTCTCGCATGTGCCGCCGATAAGACATCCGCAGGGATTCCCCGATCACGACCATCACCTTAACGGATGGGTGACAAGTGTTCAGATCGCGACACTGGTCCGATAGTGCCGGTCAGCGAAAACGCGTTTACAAACTATGCGACTATGTATCTGCATATACAATTGATCAAAATATGTATGCAATGATTCTTCGAGTTGAGACGTACAAGCTCCTTCGAAAGGTGCCGTATGAGTCGCAGGTGTAGCAATCACGGTGAGGGCGGTGAACAACGACACTCGGCTGATGGTTTGCGCGTACCGCAGAGCGCCGACAAGGGGGTGTTGGGACAGTGGTGGGGGAGATTTCACCAGCACCATCCGACTGTCCGAGACGGCGACGAGCTTCCACCGCATCACAGTTGGTGCCTGGGGTGCGGACCCGATAATCCGCACGGGCACCACCTGCACGCGCGCCGTCGCGGAGAGGGGGTCGTCGCCGAGCACGTCTTCGACGACCGGCACATGGGCGCTCCGGGGATCGCGCACGGCGGCGCCGTCACCACGGTCCTCGACGACATGTTCGGGATGCTGCTCTACACCGTAGGCGAGATGGCGGTCACTAGGCGCCTCGACACCGAATTCCACGCCCCCGTCCTGCTCGGCACTCGGTACGTGATCACCGCGGACCTGCAGCGCCGTCGCGGGCGCAAACTCGACGTGACCGCGCGGATGGAAGTAGCGACCACCGGGGATCTTGCCGCATCGGCGCGCGCGTTGTTCATCGTCGTCGACCTGGCACATTTCACGACCTCGCTGACACGTGCCCAGTCCACCACGGATATCGACCAGGACCTCCCGTGACCGCCTCGAGCACTGGGGGCTGCTCGTCGATGCGTTGCTCACCGATCACGGCCCCGCCGGCCCCTACGCCGCGTTCGCTCGGTTGCGCGGCGCTCACCCGGCACTGTCGACGCGGACCGGAGCGCTGATTCTCTCCCGCTACGACGACTGTGACGCCGCGCGACGAGACCGTAATCTGGGCAAGGTCGACGAATCGCTCGGGTTTCGCCTCAGCGAAGGGCCCGAAGAATTGCAGCGCACCGCGATGCGTCGTTTTCGGCGCACGATGCTTTCGCAACCCACCCGACCACGCGCGGTTGCGCCGCATCGTGGTAGATGTGTTCACCCCTGTCATATCGACGAACTGCGCTCGTCGGTGATCGCCCAGATCGAGTTGCTGCTGGACAAGATGAGCGTGCGACCCCATGCCGACATCATTGCCGATCTGGCTTTACCCTTACCGGTCTCGGTGATCGGGACGATGCTCGGTGTCCCGGATGACGACCGTGCGGCGGCGGCGCAGCTGGTTCGCGACCTCGTCGCCCCGCTCGAACCCAGCGCTGACGCCGCCGCCGTCGCGCGCGCGGCCGTCGCCGAGGATCGATTGACCGACTATTTCACCGGGTTACTGTCGGCAAAACGCCGAGCGCCGGGCGACGATCTACTCAGCAGGTTGGCCACCGCGCGCGGGGACAACGCGTTCGACGACGACGACGAATGCGTGGTACCGCGCTGCTGCTGTTTGCCGCGGGCTTCGAGACCACGACCAATCTCATCGGTAACTGGGGTGGCGGCGCTGCGCGCACACCCCGAGCAAATGCACTTGCTCCGCGAACGACCCGAAATTGTCGGCACCGCAGTCGAGAAACTCCTGCGCTACGACGCCCTCGTGCAAACCAACGGATGCACAGTGCTGCGCCCGACCACCCTCGCCAGCCACGACCTGACCCCAGGGCGGGCCGTGCTCACACTCCTTGGTGCCGCCAACCGCGACCCCGACGTCTTCGACGACCCCGACACTCTCGATCTCACCCCGACCGGACGCCCCCCACTTGCCTTCGGAGCCGGAATCCTTCCGCAGCCTGCAAGCCTCAGGATGCCAAATACTGGCCGACCGCCTCGGCGATCCTGCCGTCCACGCAGCGGCGGAGGCGGCGCATCTCGCATCGCGCGGGCGGAGCGGAGTGGCGACCGCAGCGTCCGACAGAAGCATGCCCGCGATCCTCCGAGCGGCTGTCGCCGCCGACCGTGCCGCGTTCTTGCCGGAGATGGAGGCGAGCCTCGCCGGGCGCTGACCGTCGCGGCCCGCTCGCTGCGCGGTCCGCAGGCTTACCTCGTACCCGCCGCCGTCGACCTGATCACTGCTCCACCCCGCTCGACAGCACCAACTAGCACCTATCGCTCCCAGGACATCAACCGAAAGTTGATGTTCCCCACTCGTCCGCGATCTTGCCGGTGACGGGATTTTCTCACTGTGACGCCGTCGAGGTTCGGGCCACGGCTTCCCCAATGCGCGCCCGGTATAGACGAGCAGGTCGGCAAGTCTCGGGGGTTGAGTCATCGTTCACTTACGCAACCCCCGTCGCAGAACTTAGGCCACGGTCGTCTCGAATCCAGCCGACGCCGGTATACCCGCCCCAGCGTCGACCGAACTGCAGCTGTCAACCGCCTTCCTCGACCGCTGACCGACATGCCTACCGGTGGGCTCCACGACCTCCGCCGTATCCCGCTCATGCCCGATTTACACTCCGAAACAGAGTGTCACACTATGGACACTCTAGCTAGAATGGAGACGTCGTTCGAACCGCCTTTCGCACGATTCCTCAGACGGAGCTGCCATGACCACCGAGACCTCTGGCACTACCCCGACGAGCGCCACACGGCGCCTCGCACGGCCGTACGACGAGACCGACCTGTCGTCGAGCGCGTTCTGGTCGTCGACCGCCGGCGAACGGGAAGTTACGTTCGCGCATCTGCGCGCGACGAACCCGGTGAGCTGGCACCGGCCGGTGGAGAAACTCCTCATCGAAGACCCCAACGATCAAGGCTTTTGGGCTGTCATGTCCCACGCGGCGCTGGTGGAAGTCACCAAGCGGAACGAGGACTTCCTGTCCGGCGAGGGCATTGTGATGGAGTCGATGCCGCAGGAACTGCTCGACGCCGGACAGGGTTTCATCGCGATGGACCCGCCCCGGCACACCAAGGTACGCCGGCTGTTGACCTCGGCGTTCACCCCGAAGCAGATCACCCGCATCAACACCCAGATCCGCGGCAACGCGAAACGAGTCGTCGATGACCTCGCACCCCAGGGCGAGGCGGATTTCGTGACCGAGTGCGCGGCACTGCTGCCGATGCACAACATCTGCGACATGATGGGTGTGCCTGAGGATGTGCGCCGCAAGGTCGCGGACGAAGCTCGCTACGCGGGCGGATGGAGCGATCCGGAGCTGATGGGGGACCAACCGCCGATCCCCCGCCTGTTCGAGGCGATGGGATATCTGCGTGAGGTGGCTGCCGACCTCATCGGCAAACGCCGCAACCATCCCGAGTCCGACCTTCTGACCAACCTGGTCGAGGCTGAGGTCGACGGCGAAAAGCTCAGCGACGATGAGATCGTCTCCTTCTTCGGGCTGCTCACCATCGCCGGGAACGACACCACCCGGCAGAGCACCAGTCACGCGATGAAGGCCCTCACCGACTTCCCCGACCAGCGCGCCTGGCTGATGGACGATTTCGATGCCCGCATCAAGACTGCGGTCGAGGAAATGGTCCGCTGGGCCACCCCGATTATGACCTTCCGCAGGACCGCCGCCCACGACTGCGAACTGGCCGGTCAGCAGATCACCGAGGGTGACAAGGTCGTCATGTTCTACGCCTCCGCGAACTGGGACACCGAGGTCTTCACCGATCCGGAACGCTTCGACCTCTCCCGCGATCCCAACCCGCATGTGAGCTTCGGGGGTGGCGGCATCCACCACTGTCTAGGAAACCAGCTCGCCCGCCAGCAGCTCGCTGCGCTCTTCGACGAGTTGCTCCACCGCTTGCCTGACATCGAGGTGTGTGGCGCGCCGTCCTACACCGTGAGCACCTTCTTTCACGGGGTCAACCACCTCCCCGTCCGGTTCAGCCCGTCGCACTGACAAGGAGACGACATGAGAATCGTGCTCGATGAAAACAGGTGTTCCTCGACCGGGATGTGTGAGGCCACCGCCCCGGAGTTCTTCGAGGTCGGCGACGACGGTGCACTGCACATTCTCGACGCCAACCCCGCCGACTGCCACCGCGCGCTGATCGAGGAAGCGGTGGGCGTCTGTCCAACCGACGCGCTGAGCATCGAGGACTGACCCCGGTGAGCGAATCCGGCC
>DATFCF010000347.1:0-2345 GCA_035253445.1 Mycobacterium sp. | reverse complement strand
CGATGGCGTGCAGGGGCGAGTCGGCCACCGCCACGGCGTCGCGATAGCCCAGAGTGAGCCGATCGGTGAAGCGCGCCGACCCTGACAGCACGCCACACATCGGGTACCCGTCGAGCTCGTCGACCAGATACGTCAGTCCGGCGCATTCGGCGTGCACCGGCGCTCCTCCGGCAGCCAGGTCGTTGATCTGCTGGCGCGCAACGTCGTTTCCTGAAAGCTCGGTGCTGAACTGTTCGGGAAACCCGCCGGGCAGCACCAGCGCGGCGGTCTTCGGCGGAAGCGGATCGGTCAACGGGTCGAACTCGACGACCTCGGCTCCGGCGGCGCGCAGCAGCTCGCTGTGTTCGGCGTAGCCGAAGCTGAACGCCTTGCCTGCCGCCAAGGCGACCGTAACGTCACCGGCGACGGGTGCGGCCGCGGCGGGCTCCCACGGTTCATCGGTGACTCGGCTGGCGGCGACGGCGACGATCCCGGCAAGGTCCACGTGTCGACCCACCAGGGCGGTCATCGCCTCGACCGCGGTGTGGGCCTGGTGTCCGTGCTCGACGGCGGTGATCAGGCCGAGATGGCGTGATGGAACTGACAATTCGCCGGTCCGCGGTATCGCGCCGAACACCGGGACACCGGCGTGCTCGCAGGATTGGCGCAGCACATCCTCGTGGCACGGTGAGCCGACTCGGTTCAGGATCACCCCGGCGATCCGCACCGACGTGTCGAACGTCGAAAAGCCGTGCAGTAGCGCGGCGATGCTGTGGCTCTGGCCACGGGCGTCGACGACAAGGATGATCGGCGCACCCAGCAGCGCGGCGACGTGAGCGGTGGATCCGCGCGCGGTGCCCGTCGCCCCACCCTCGATGCGGCCGTCGAAAAGCCCCATCACCCCCTCGACGATCGCGATGTCGGCGCCTTCGCCGCCGTGCCTGTAGAGCGGGCCGATGAGCTGATCGCCCACCAGGACGGGGTCGAGGTTGCGACCCGGCCGGCGTGCCGCCAACGCGTGGTAGCCGGGGTCGATGAAGTCGGGCCCGACCTTGAACGGCGCCACCGTGTGCCCGGCCTCGCGCAGTGCACCCATCAAACCCGTTGCGACGGTGGTCTTTCCGCTGCCGGATGCCGGCGCGGCAATCACCACCGCAGGAACGCTCACCCCCACCCCCGCGAGCGACCGTGTTTGTACGCCGACACGCCGCAATTGTTGTCATTCTGCGGTCGTCCGCTACTGACGTGTGGGCCCACGCGCCGATCGAAAGTCACCACTCGATGCCCTTCTGGCCCTTGCGGCCCACATCCATCGGGTGCTTGACCTTCGTCATCTCGGTGACCAGATCAGCGGCGTCCACCAGAGACTGCGGCGCATCGCGGCCGGTGATGACGACGTGCTGAGTGCCGGGCCGGTCCGTCAAGGTCGCGATGACGTCATCCACGTCGACCCATCCCCACTTCAGCGGATACGTGAACTCGTCGAGAACATAGAAGTCGTGGCGCTGCCCGGCCAGCCTGCGCTTGATCTCGGCCCAACCGTCGGCCGCGGCCCCCGCGTGGTCGACGTCGGTGCCGTGCTTACGCGACCACGACCAGCCCGCACCCATCTTGTGCCATTCGACGGGACCGCCGACCCCGTCTTCGTCGTGCAGACGGCCGAGTTCGCGGAATGCCGCCTCCTCGCCCACCTTCCACTTGGCGCTCTTGACGAACTGGAACACCGCGACATCGAAACCTTGGTTCCAGGCGCGCAATGCCATTCCGAACGCTGCGGTCGACTTGCCCTTGCCCGCGCCGGTATGCACCGCGAGCAGCGGGGCGTTGCGGCGAACGCGTGTCGTCAGGCCGTCTTCGGGAACGGTAAGCGGTTGGCCCTGTGGCATCGGACTCTCCTTACGCCGCTTGTGTTTTGACGACGGCCGTCAGGCCATCGGCCCGCAGCTGCGCCAGCCGTACCGACGGCGCACCGAGATACTCAGCGAGCTGCTCTGCCAAACCCAGTCGCACATGCGATGTTTCGCAGTCCACGACAACGGCTGCGGCGCCTTCGGCATACAGCCGGGCGGCGGCCGTCCGCGCGCGCCCCAGCGGATCCGGCCCGCCGGTGGCGCGCCCGTCGGTGAGCACCACCACCAGGCTTCGCCGCGCCCGATCACGCGCCTTCTCGCGCACCACCACATCGCGGGCGGCCAGAAGCCCCTGCGCCAGCGGCGTTTTCCCGCCGGTGTCGAATCGCGCCAGCCGACGGCTTGCGATGTGCACCGACGAAGTCGGTGGCAACAACAGTTGCGCGTCCTGCTGACGGAACGTGATCACCGCCACCTTGTCGCGGCGTTGGTAGGCGTCGCGCAGCAGTGACAGCG
>DATFCF010000346.1:0-2025 GCA_035253445.1 Mycobacterium sp. | reverse complement strand
CCACCCACGATGACCTGGACAAGCGTCCAGGTCATTTGCTTTCCGGGCCGGTTCGGGGCCCGATCACCGCAGCGGCCCGGTGAACCGGCTGGTAGGCCTCGTACCGCTGCAGCCACTGCGCCCGGACCTGCGGCGAATGGGCATCCTGTACGCAGAACTCGTTGCCTTCCGGATCGGCCATCACCACCCAGGTCTGGTCGCCCTGGCCGATATCCACCCGGGTGGCGCCCAGCCCTTCCAGCCGGGCCACCTCGGCGATCTGGTGCTCGGGACGCAGGTCGAAATGCAAGCGATTCTTGCCCGTCTTGGGCTCCGGCACCCTGATGAACAACAGGTCGGCCACCACGCAGTCTTCGCGGCTACCGGCGGGTGGCTCGACGACCCACTCAGGATCCTCGTCCCGGCTGATCACCCAATCCAGTGCCGCCGCCCAGAACCTGGCCAGTCGCCCGGGATCCTGACAGTCGACGATTACCGCACCCATCCGCAGTCCCATCGGCACACCGTAGGCGCTGCGTCCTGGACGGGCGGCGACCAGGCAGATCGTCAGGAGGTGTGGCGCAGCAGTGCGTCCACCACCACCGGCCACGTTGACCGCGGCAGGCCCTGACCGATGCCGGGCAGCGTGAGCAGCTCGGCGCCCGGGATCTCCCGGGCCAGCGCCACCCCGTTGCCGTACGGGAAGAACGGATCCTCGTCGCCATGCACCACCAGCGTCGGCACGGCGATCTCGCCCAGCCGCTCGCGCCACCGCGGCCGGCAGTCGATGGCGGCGAACATGCTGCCCAGGTGGCTGGCCTGCTGGGCCTTCGCCGTCGGCTCCGCCCGGTCGAAGACCAGCCCAGCCGTGGTGCGTACGTCCGCCTCGTCGAACCCGCGCGAGCCGGACGTCAGCCGCGCGCCGGCGGTCATGTAGTCGATGACGCTGTCGCGATCGGTCCAGTCCGGCTGGGGGCGGCCGAACAGCTCGGCCATCATGTCCGGCGCGTGGTCTGGCAGGTCGGGATCGACCGGACCGGGAGCGACCGGCCGGGTGGAGATCAGCGTCAGCGACGCGACGTCCGGGTGATCCAGCGCGAGCAGCTGCGCGATGAAGCCGCCGACTCCCGAGCCGACCACGTGCGTCCTGCCCAGCTTCAGCGCCGCGCGCAGCTCCGCCGCGTCGGTCACCAGGTCCCGCAGGTCGTACGCGGGCGCGTCCGGATCGACGAAGGTCGACCGGCCCGCGTCCCGCAGGTCATAACGCACCACGTAACGCCCGGTCAGCGACGTACAGAACTCGTCCGGCCAGCTCAGCATGGTGACGCCGATCAGCAGGACCGGAGGATCCGCCGGGTCACCGAAGGTTTCGACACACAGCTCCACCTTGTCTACCTTGATCCGCATGGGGAGATCCTGCCTTGGGATAGGAGTGATCACTGGTGGCCAGGTACGTGATCGGACCGGACGTGGCCCTTCAACTGGCCCGCGTCGAGGCAAGCATCCCCGATCAACACCAGATTCTGGCTCCCACGCTGCTTCGCTCGCAGATGCTGTCGCTGCTCTACCAGGCGGTGCGCCGCGGCGAGATGACGAAGAAGGACGCCGATCGGCTGCTCACCTACGTGCGGGCGCTGCGGATCCGGTTGCTCGGCGACCGGGTCCTGCAGAACGTGGCGTGGAAGATCGCCGACCAGCTCGGGTGGCCGGACACGTTCACCGCCGAGTACATCGCGTTGACCCAGCTGCAGGCGGACGCGTTCATCACCCTTGATGCGGAGCTTGCCCGGGCGGTGCAGGGCGTGGTCACGACGGCATCCATCGACCGCGTGCTTGGATGATCGCATGCCCGAGCGCATCGTCACCGCCGGCCGTGAGATCGCGGCCGGCGCTCCAGAGATCTTCGAACTCATCGCCGATCCGGCGCAGCAGCCCCGATGGGACGGCAACGACAACCTGGCCCAGGCGGAGCCCGGCCAGCGGGTCCGTGCGGTTGGCGATGTCTTCTCGATGACGAATACGACCGGCAAGGTCCGGGAGAACCAT
>DATFCF010000345.1:0-7134 GCA_035253445.1 Mycobacterium sp. | reverse complement strand
GCCCGCCGTTTCGAGAACCCAAGCGCGCGCGCTCCTTCCAGATAGCGCACGCCGACCGCGGCGAGTCCAGCTCTGAAGTTCTCGACGTTGTAGGCACCGCCCCAGACGACTAGGGCGATGCAGCCGACGGCGAACGCGCTGAGGGTCACGCCGAGCGTAGGGGCGACGAAGAAGAGAAAGAAGACCTGGACCAGCAGAGGCGTATTGCGAATGACTTCGACATAGACGCGCACGGCTTGCCGGATGACGGGCACACGCAGCTCTCCCGCTGCGGCGCCCGCCAAGCCGACGACCACGGACCCGACGATGCCGATCGCGCTGATCTCAAGGGTCATCACCAATCCCGCCCACAAGACGTCGGCGTACTTGACGGCGGCGAAGTCGGTGGCCGCGAAAAGAGTTGTCATCAGCTGCAATCCGCGAGTGTGTCCTTGTCGGTGTATGCGACTTTTTGGTCGGGGCGAGGCATGTTCGCGGCGAACGCCTGTGCCGCCTCCTGGTCTTTGACGGCGCCATTGAAGATGTCGTAGAGGGTGTCCTTGCGCTGCATGTCAGCGAGCGCGGCATCCACCCACTTCTTGGATGCTTCGTCGCCTTGCCGGATGCCGATTCCCCAAGGCGTTTCGGCCTTGTCCTCGCCGACGACCTTGAGGCCGTCGTCGTTCAGGGTCAGCCCGAGCAGCAGCGTGCTGTCTTCGGCGAATGCCACGGCCCGGCCGGCTTTTAGCGCCTTTACTGCGTCGCTGGTGGAGTCGAGTAGCAGCTGCTCGGAATCGGGGTAGCAGTTTGTCAGGAAGGTGCTGGAGGTAGTGCCGGTTTTGGTGGTGACCGGTTTTCCGTGGATGTCGTTCCAGCCAGTGACTTGGGAATCGGCCGGCACCAGTAGCTTCGCGCCGCTGGTGAAGTACGGCGTCGAGTAGTCGATGGTCTCGTCTCGCTCCTTGGTGTAGCCGAGGGTTGAGATGATGAGATCGATCTTGTTGGTCTCGAGGTAGGGAATGCGGTTCTGGGGCGTCACGCAGGTGAACGTGACCTTGGTATCGTCACCGAACGCGTAGGCGGCCAGGCTGCGCGCGACGTCGGCGTCGTAGCCTGCGTTCTTTCCCTGAATGTCGGTGTAGCCGAATGGCGGATAGTCGCAGGCGATTCCGACCCGGATGAGGCCCTGGTCCTGCCACTGCGTTGGCACCGGGACGCCGACGTCGACCGGGCTGGTGGGCTTGGACACCGAGGACTCGCTCGACGTGCCACAACCACCGACGGCCAGCGCCAGTGCCATTGCCACACAACTGATTACGGTGCGGTTGATTCTCACAGCTCTGCCTTCCTTGCTCTTGTGACGGTGAGGGACCGGGATGGTCATGCCAGGACTTTCCGCAGAAAGCGCTGGGCGCGTTCACTTGTGGGGTTGGTCAGGACTACCTGAGGGTCGCCGTCCTCGACGATTTCGCCACCATCGATGAAGATCACGCGATTGCCGACCTCGCGCGCGAATCCCATTTCATGAGTGACGGCGAGCATGGTCATCCCGCTGCCGGCGAGCTCCCGCATGACATCGAGAACTTCTCCGACCAGTTCGGGGTCGAGCGCTGAGGTCACTTCGTCGAACAGCATGACGTGCGGTTCCATCATCAGCGATCGGGCGATCGCCACGCGCTGCTGCTGACCTCCGGATAACTCGTGGGGCATGCTTCGTTCTTTGCCGGTGAGTCCGACGCGCGACAGTAGCGCCTGCGCCTGCTCCTCTGCCGCCCGTCGCGGTTTCTTCAACAACTTGCGCGACGCCAAGGTGAGGTTGTCCATCACGTTGAGGTGCGGAAAGAGATTGAACTGTTGAAAGACCATGCCGACGCGCCGGCGGACGGCATTTAAGTCCGTAGAGCGCGCAGTGATATCTATGCCCTCGATCAGCACTTGACCAGCTGTCGGCTGTTCCATCAGGTTGACGCAGCGCAGCAGAGTGCTCTTGCCTCCACCTGATGGGCCGATGACGGCGACCACGTCTCCGCGGTTGACCGCCAGATCAACCTCGCGCAGGACGACGTGATCGCCGAACTGCTTTCGAACGCCCCGGAGCTCGATCACCGGTTCTGACTCGGATGTCGGGCCATTCGCTGTGCGTTGGAGTCGGCCGCCTGTCATGTGTCTTCCTCACCGCATATGTGCTGCGCGTCACCTGTCGTGGACACCAACGTAAGGTGGCGCGTGAGCCACGCAATACACTTGTTGCTGTAACAGCAACAGTTTCGGGTAACAGGGGAGAGGCGGCGCGTCGACGTCGACTCAACGGCGCGTCCGGACTCGCAGGCTAACGTAGTTGGCGGGCTGCCAATCCCCAAGCGTCGCAGACTCAAGGCATCGTTGCCACTTATCAGCCGAGAACATCAGTTGCAACCACAACAACTCGACGGCGAAGGCTCGACGGCCTCGAGGTCGCGTTGTCAGCGAGCCTCGGCGACGGACGGCGCACCGAACTTCGGACGGTGTCCGCTGGTGGTGGGGATGTCGAACATGTGCCAGACCGTCTGCATGGCGGCCGTATCTGCGTCGCTGGCGAGGAGCAGTCCGAGGAGCAGGCGCGCCTTGAGGCCGTCGAGCAGCCCTGCCGGAGCCAACCCCATGCGGCGCAGATGGAGTTCGGCTCCTATGCCGCCATAAGTGGATCGCAACGTCGGTCCAGCTAGCGTGCGGGAGGTGTAGACAACGGGCATCATGGCGGCGAGCCGTTCCAGCCCAGGCGCCCAGGCGGGAGGTACGGAGCCGCCGCCCATGGTCTCCACGACGAGCCCGCGATAGCCCAGCTCATCGATGACCCCCAGTGAGCGGCCGTCGTCAGCCAGCGAAGCCTTCACAAGAGCGACAGGGGGGATCGAGGTGGCTGGGCCAAGCTTGAACGCCGGCCGGTCGATGACCGAAACCGATGAGATGCGCACCGTCTCCTCCTGCACTGATCCTGTTGGACCTCCCGCCGTGGATTCGAATGCCGACAACAACCCGCTATGGCTCTTGCGCACCTGCCACGCCTGGTGAATCTCGCCGTTCATCACCACCAGACATCCCAGCCCGCGGACACCGTCTTGGGCTGCCACGCGCAACCCGTCCTGAAGATTCATCGTTCCGTCAGCACCGGGCAGCCCTCCATGGCGCATGGCACCCAGGACAACGACCGGCTCGTCCCGGCACCAAAGAAGGTCGAGCAGGAAGGCGATCTCCTCGAGTGCATCGGTGCCAGTGGTCACAACCAATCCGCATGCTCCTTCGTCGACCAGTCGCTCGAACCGTCCGATCAACGCCGACAACCCGTTGGCATCCAATGCGGCTGAGGCCACCGAGGGCCCTGCCACGAGGCGAGTCTGCGGCAGATCTGTCCCGGATCGGATGGCTTCGCCGAGCACACTCGCCATGAAGTCAGGATCGGACGATGGCGTGACTCCGCCCTGCGGATCGGACGCGCAGGCTATGGTGCCGCCCAGCGTCACCACCGCCACCGTCCCCTTGCTACCCATGGCCTAGCCGACCTGCCGCTTACCAAGGGTGCGAGTAATCGATGCGCTCGCGGCGACGAGTAGCCGGGCGATGTTGCCCACGTGATCGATCATCCGCGGAGTGGGGCCGGACACGTTCACGACGGCGACGATGTGACCCTGCGTGTTGCGTACCGGGGCGCCGACCGATGTCAATCCGACTTCGATTTCCTCCGATGCCACCGCGTACCCATGCCGACGCTCGGCGTGCAGCCGCGCAAGCAGCTCGTCCAGATTCCGCGGCGCATTGCGGGCAGATCGGACGTGCGGGCCGAAATCTTCGGCGGTCAGCGCCTCGACGAGCTCGTCGTCGGCGTCGAACATCAAGGCACGACCCGACGCCGTGTAGTGCATCGGTGAGCGGCGGCCGACCCAGCCGCCGCCCTGCAGTGAGTTCTGCGACTCCTCGCGCATGACCGTCAGCGACCGGTTGGCCTCCTGTACCGACAGCAGTGCCACCTCGCCGGTACGGGCGACCAGGGTCTGCAGCATCGGCCGAGCTGCCCGGAGCAGCACCTGGTCGCCCGCACCGGCGGCCATCACGCGCACCCTCCAGCCGAGCCGGTAGCGGCGAGTCTCGGGATCCTGTTCCACGACATGGGCCTGCCGCAACGACTGCAACATCCGGGAAACCTGGCTTCGCTCCCGGCCGACGATTCGAGCGAGATCGCTCACCGAGCGATCAATGCTCCCACCGGCGCTGTCGACCTCGAACGCGAGTAACAGCTGCGCGACCTTCTGCGCGGTCGACGTGGTCATGGTTTCCTGCGACCTCTCGTGATTGCGTGCGGTCATAACAACACTCCCTTCCCCATCCCAGTCCGGCGTGGCAGAGCCGTGCACTGTTGTTGCTCTCCTAGCAACAGAATGCCTCGGCGGCTCCGCTCTGACCTAGCCTGGCCTCACCGATGCCCACCTCGAAGGGAACCCGCCACGTGTCGCAAGATCCCTCGGCCAAGCAGACGCCGGAACCGCTGTACGGAACGCAGACCCGGCTGTCGCTGCAGAACTTCCACCCCCGGGGTCGCCGCATTGACGACATCCCCGCCTTCGTACGCAACTACGCGCTGGTGAAGAAAGCGGCGGCCGCGACGAATCGGGCACTCGGCGCGCTGGACGAGCCACGAGCCCAGGCCATCATCGACGCCTGCGACGAGATCGCCGCCGGCTCCCACGCAGGACAATTCCCCACCGCTCTGGTGCTCGGCGGAGGTGGCACCACCACCAACATGAACGTCAACGAGGTCATCGCGGCACGCGCTACGCAGTTGGCCGGCGTTGTGGTTCACCCGAACGACCACGTCAACGCGTCGCAGTCGACAAATGACACGTTCCCCACGGCGATGGCGTTGACGATCGTGGAGTTGGCCGAAGGGCCGCTGCGTGCGCTTGACGAGCTGGCGGCAACACTCGAGGAGAAGGCCCGCGAGTATGCCGACACCCGCTACCTGGGGCGGACATGCCTGCAGGACGCCGTCAGCGTGCGCGCGGGTCAGACCCTGCAGGGGCAGGCGTGTGCCGTCCGTCGCGGCGCCGATCAAATCAGGGAGGCAGTTGGCAACCTGCGTGCGCTGCCGCTCGGAGCGACCGTTCTCGGCACCTCCATCGGGTCTCCGGATGGATTCGCGGCGGCATGCTTCGATGAACTGGCCCGGCTAGTCGACCAAGATGTGACGCTCTCAGAAAACTTCTTCGATGCCCTTGCCCATCTCGATCCCTACGCCGCCGTGGCCGATGCGGCGGCCCGGTCCGCCATCACGGTCGCCAAGATTGCCGCCGACCTGCGGTTGCGGTCCTCGGGTCCGCGCGGAGGGTTGGCAGAGGTAACCATCCCGAGGTTGCAGGCCGGGTCATCGATCATGCCTGCCAAGGTCAACCCCGTCGTCCCCGAATACGCCATGCAGCTGAGCTACCGCATACGCGGCGCCGCCTACACCATCAGCAGTGCAGTCGCTGCCGGAGAACTAGAACTCAACGTCATGGAACCGGTCATCATCGACTCACTGCTCGACATCTTCGAAGACCTCCAGCAGGCCGCGCAGACGATGGCCACCCTCTGCATCCGTGGACTTGAATGGAACGGCGTGCGACGGGAAGAGAACCTTGCACACGCGGTGGACAGATGGGTGGAACTCGCCGGTGTGTCCGGGTACGACGAAGCCTCCCGACATGCAATGACCATGCGCGGCTGAACATCTCACCAGATCCGGTTCCGGGCAGTCGTATGCAGCCTCTGGTCAGCTGCGTGTGTCGAGATGTCGTTGGCTGAGATTGACTTCAGTGGGCCGACTTTCACCATCGGTTCCATTGGTCTGCATACGAACAAGTGAAACGAACTGCCCGAGCGACCAGTCCATGGTGGTTGCATCGACATGCTGCTGGCCGACGACGATGGAATGTCCGAGCACTGCGAGACGGCCAGCGAGATCGGAATCGGATATCAAGCAATGCACCGTGTCGAAGATGATCTTGCGGCGCATCCTGTCGACCTCTGACACCACTCTGGCGGCACGAGGCTCTGCGTTGCTCCAGACGCGCAATGCGACCTCGGCTTCGTGCGGCACGGTTCGGGCGAGTTCTCGTAGTTGATCGAGTCGCGCCAATGGGTCTGGGTTGTGCTCGGCTTCGGCGACCAGCCTCTCGGTGAGTTCCTTCTCCCAGTACTCGAGGAACTGTTCGACGAAGTCATTCCAGTCGCGAAACCAGTTGTAGAACGAGCCGGTCGTCATGCCAACGGATCGGCACAATGTGGTGAGGCGGAGTGCGCCGAATCCGTCCTTGGCCAACAGGTCCAGCGCACCTTGGAAGTAATCCTGTCGATTGACCGTCGCCATGGCCTCGTTCTTTCGTAGCGTCGGTTATGTTTTGGCCAGGTGACGCTCTACCTGCTCGCTTGGCGCATCTGTGTCGAGTGAGCCCTGACTAGCAGTGAGTATGCCAGTCGAACTGGCTTCGGTGTGGTTCTAGCACGCATCGCGCAACCATCGAGTTCCGCGCTTCTTCGTAACTCGTGTTACAGAATGTGACGGCAGGGCGAGCTGTATCCAAGCAGGTGCACGCCGCTGCGCTAGCGGTCGGCTCGCCAGGTCTCGGGCGATGGCGACCGAACATCACTTCCGCCGCGAGATTGGTGAGCACGCAAGGCCGATCGCGTGTTCGAGCTGACGTGGGCCTTCAGGATCGACTCGACGACGTCGGTCATCGAAGCGGCAATCACGTCGACGTCGTGTTCATCGGTGTCGCGCGACCACCGCGCGAGATCGGTGATCACATAGAGGGTCGCGACGAACCGACGGTGTAATTTGCGCTGCGCGGGTGACAGGAATGGATCGACCAGTGAGCGCCAACGTTGCAGACTGTCCACCTCGCCGTCGGGAAGTTCCGGCCACAGATCCAAGCGCGGTCGGTTGATCAGGTCGGCGAAGATCTGCAAGTAGTACCGTCCACCGTCATCGTCGAGCAGACATGCCGCAAAGGGATCCACAAGCGCGGCGGACAGTGCGCGGAGGTCCGATTTGTTGGACGCCACGTAGTCGTCGAGCATCTGGTTCCGTCGAGCGTCGACCCTCCGGTGATGCTTGGACACGATCGCCTGCAGGAGCCCGTCCCG
>DATFCF010000344.1:0-8602 GCA_035253445.1 Mycobacterium sp. | reverse complement strand
GGTGGAGCCCGGCCGAAATCACCTACTCATTAAATGACTCCGAGTCACGCGTCCTGATCGTGGACGACACGTTCTCGGAGCTTGCCTCGACTCTCAAAACGGACTGTCCTGATTTGGTTGCAGTAATCCACTGTGGGGAGTCGCCATGCCCGCGGGGCATGTTCGACTACGAGGAGCTCATCGCCAGCCACGATCCGGTTGACGATGCGTACCTCACCGGGAGCGACCTGGCAGGGATCTTCTATACCGGCGGCACCACCGGGTCACCCAAGGGTGTGATGCTCAGCCATGCCGGCCTGCTGACGTCAGCGCTCGGTTTCACTGCTCACGGGGGCACGATCACACCCTCAGGAACATCGTTACACGCGGCACCGATGTTCCACCTCGCCGATATCGGCGCCTGGATGTCGCGCAATTGTTCTGGCGGAACGCACGCAATAGTACCGATGTTTGAGCCAACCGCCGTGGCCGACGCCATCGTCAGATACAAGGTCACCGATGTGTTACTTGTGCCGACCATGATCCAGATGCTGGTAGACAGCGCGGCGACCCGGGACTGGGACTTCTCCAGTATTCATCATCTCGTATACGGTGCCTCTCCCATCTCGGAGACACTCCTTGATCGCATCGCCAAGGCAATGCCTACCGTGAAGCTGGTACAGGCGTACGGGATGACCGAGTTGTCTCCCGTGGCCACGGTGCTCGATTCCGAGAGTCACCGCAACGCAGGTCTTCGGCGCTCCGCGGGCAGAGCCGCTCCGCATGCCCACGTGCGAATTGTGGACGAGAACGGCCGTGAAGTTCGGCGCGGGACGATCGGAGAAGTCGTCGTCCGTGGTGATCACGTCATGCTGGGGTATTGGAATCGCCCTGAGGAGACCAAACGGGCATTGGTCGGGGGCTGGATGCACACGGGCGACGGTGCATACATGGACGAATGCGGTTACGTGTTCGTGGTAGACCGACTCAAGGACATGATCGTCTCCGGCGGGGAGAACGTGTACTCCGCGGAGGTGGAGAACGCACTCGCCAAGCATCCCGCCGTCGCCGCCTGCGCCGTGATCGGAGTGCCGGATCAGGACTGGGGGGAGCGGGTGCACGCCCTCGTCGTGCCAACGGAAGGCGCCAACGTCAGTGCCGACGAACTTCGGGCGCACTGCAAGGCCGTCATCGCCGGCTACAAGGCTCCGCGGAGTATTGAGTTCGTCGACCACCTGCCCATCTCCGGAGCGGGGAAAATCCTCAAGCACGATCTGCGTGCGCGGTACTGGCCGGCCGGTGACCGTGCGGTGCACTGAGCGACCGCTGTCCGAGCACTGAGGCACGGGGTCCTCATTCGCACGGGGGACGACCGACGTTCGCATTGCCCGGACTACGTTCCCTCGTCGCCGAACTGGTCACCAGGATCGTCACTGTCGCCGAGGCTCAGAACGCAAACACTGGAGCGGGCGCTCGTCGCCACCGCCACCTGACTACCAACGTCTAGAGAGAAACCGATGCAGCGCGACATCTTCGAAGACGACCACCATTCGTACCGGGAGACGGTGCGCGAGTTTCTAGCCCGCGAGGTCGAACCGAACTACGAACGCTGGGAGTCTGAGCGGCTTATCGACCGTTCCGCATGGATCAGCGCAGGAAAGTCCGGCATCCTTGGGTTGGCCATACCCGAGGAGTACGGGGGTTCGGGCGTGACCGACTACCGGTTCCGGACTGTCGTCGTCGAAGAGGTCGCCCGCACCGCAACTACGTCGTTCGGGAGCGGGATCAGCACCCAGGACGACATTGTCATCCCCTACATCGCACACCTGGGCACCGAGGAACAGAAGCAACGATGGCTCCCCGGCCTGGCGGCCGGGGAGTTCATCGGCGCAATTGCAATGACCGAACCCGGAACCGGTTCGGACCTGCAAGGCATCGAGGCTACCGCCGTCCGCAACGGTGACAAATGGATACTCAACGGGCAGAAAACATTCATTACCAACGGAATCCATAGTGACCTTGTGATCGCCGTCGCCCGCACCGATCCCAACGCCGGCGCCAAGGGGTTGTCGCTTTTCGTCGTTGAACGCGACATGCCAGGCTTTAGTCGCGGCCGCAAACTTCACAAGGTCGGCTTGGCGGGCCAGGACACCGCCGAACTGATCTTCGACAACGTCCGAGTGCCCACGGCTAACCTGCTCGGCGAGGAAGGGCGGGGGTTCATCCACCTGATGGAGAACCTGCCCCTCGAGCGCTTGTCTATCGCAGTCAGCGCCCTCGCAGCGGCCCACGCCGCCTTCACATGGACGAAAGACTATGTGTTCGCACGCACGGCGTTCGGCAAGCCGATCGGCGACTTGCAGAACACCCGATTCGTCCTGGCCGAGATGTTAACGGAGATAGAGGTCACCCAGTCCCACGTCGACCGATGTGTGGCCGCGCTCAACGCCGGGACACTGACCGCTGTCGACGCAGCCAAGGCAAAGTGGTGGGCTAGCGAATTGCAGAAACGCGTCGTCGACCGGTGTGTGCAGTTGCACGGCGGCTACGGTTTCATGATGGAATACCCCATTGGACGGTCGTATGTCGACACACGCATCGTCACCATCTACGGCGGAACCACCGAAATCATGAAAGAGATCATCGGTCGTGACATCGCCTCCGGATCTTCCTGAGTCGTCAAATGCTCTGTCCGGCATGATGACAGAAGGATAGCGTCCAAATACACGAGAGCATCTCAAGCGTGCCACCAGGGTCGTGTAAGTATTCTCGTTCATCGCTCCTCGGGCGATTTCGCACCATGCTCTAACCGAAAGTTTATGAGCCTCTTCGCATCGAGTGGAATGCGGTGCGGGATACGTCGTATTGGCACGTCTCCTCGCTTCGAGGATCGATGCCGAAGTCCGGCCCTTTATGGACTTCGGTGGATTACTCATGTTCGTCGCGATATCTACGTATGGCGCAGAGGCGCAGCCAATTTCCTCTTGCATCGAAACGCTCGGTGAGCGTTGTACATCACACGCCAGGGAAATTGTGCCTTGCATCACCAACTGCAATGGAATAGTGTCCTTACAACGGGATTTCACGCATTTGTCGCCAGAATCACGATGACGTTGCCGACGGATTCGCGACCGTATTCATCCGCGATGCACCATCTGTCGGCATTCATCACCTTTTCTCCAGGGACTGGGCTGTTCGGCGGGGCGGCCGCATAGCTGGTCATGGCCGTCGCCACGAACGCGCATAGTCACGCGGTGTCGGTCGGTCGGGGCCAGCCGCTGATCCCTGCACAACCCATATTCCCATTCGAAAGAGGAGGAGACCGGTGATCGGTTCCCCATCGCTCGCTGTAGATCAGGGTGCAACGGGCAACGGCGACCTGGGCCCCAAAGCCCGCAAGGTGCCGAGCCTGGCCCAGGCTGCACTGCGCCCGCTGGGCGGATTCTTCGAAATGTGCGCCGAAACGTTTCAGGCACTGCTCAAGCCTCCGTTCCAATGGCGAGAGTTCGTGCTGCAGTCGTGGTTTATCGTCCGCGTCGCGTTGCTTCCTACTCTTCTCGTAGCGGTACCTTTCACCGTTCTGGTCGTCTTCACCCTCAATATCCTCTTGGTCGAGTTTGGCGCCGCCGACCTGTCCGGAGCTGGGGCCGCGCTCGGCGCCGTAACGCAGATCGGGCCGTTGGTCACTGTGTTGGTCGTTGCCGGCGCTGGTGCTACCGCGATCTGTGCCGATCTCGGAGCACGGACCATCCGTGAGGAAATCGACGCCATGAAGGTACTGGGTATCGATCCGATTCAACGTCTGGTTGTCCCGAGGGTTCTCGGGTCCATGCTGGTGGCGTTGCTGTTGAACGGCTTGGTGATCACCATCGGCATCGTTGGCGGATTCGTCTTCTCCGTAGGATTTCAGAACGTCACTCCAGGCGCATACGTTTCCTCACTCACATTCGTGACCGGGTTGCCGGAAGTGATCATTTCTGAGGTGAAAGCCTGCCTGTTCGGGCTCATCGCGGGTCTGGTGGCATGCCACCGCGGTCTGACCGTCAAGGGCGGCCCGAAGAGCGTCGGCGACGCCGTCAACGAAACAGTCGTCTACGCCTTCATGGCCTTGTTCGCGGTGAACGTTGTCGTGACTGCAATCGGAGTGAAGTACGGGACGGGGAAATAGCAATGAGTAGTCGAGTACCGCGCGGGAGCGGATTACGTCGAGCAAGAGAGATTTCGTCGGCACCCCTTCGATTCCTTGATTCAACCGGCGAACAGGCAGTCTTCTTCTGGCGAACCATTCGCTACACGCCGCACGCCGTCAGAACTTACTCGCGGGAGACCCTTCGGCTGGTCGCTGAGATCGGTATGGGATCGGGCGCACTGGCCGTCATCGGCGGCACTGTGGCCATCGTGGGGTTTATGACCTTTGCAGGCGGAACTCTCGCGGCCATACAAGGATTCAACTCGTTGGGCAACATTGGCGTGGAGGCGCTGACGGGCTTCTTCGCCGCATTCTGCAATGTGCGGATCATGGCACCCGTGGTAGCAGGCATTGCGCTCGCAGCCACGATCGGTGCGGGAGCAACTGCCCAGTTGGGTGCGATGCGAATCAGTGAAGAGATCGACGCACTCGAGGTCACAGGAATTCGGTCAATGTCGTATCTGGTGTCCACTAGGACCCTCGCCGGGATCGTCGCTATCGTTCCCCTCTATTCGATGGCGGTCATCATGTCGTTCCTGGCAGCTCAGGTGACAACAACGACGGTCTACGGCCAGTCGGCGGGTGTCTACAACCACTACTTCTTCACCTTCCTGAGGACCACCGATCTCCTCTGGTCCTTCGTGGAGGCATTGATGATGGCAACGGTCGTCATGCTCATTCACTGCTACTACGGATACAACGCCGCTGGTGGGCCTGCTGGTGTCGGTGAGGCGGTCGGGAAAGCAGTGCGCACCTCCCTGATCGCGGTAGTGATGGTGGTCCTTTTCGCCTCACTCGCCATCTACGGCTCCTCCGGCAATTTCAATTTGGCTGGTTAGGCGGACGGGACAGATGAAACTTCGAAAGAAATCGCACTACAAGCGTCCACCGCTCCGAATGGCGGGTGCGGCGATGCTCATAGGCGTCCTAACGGCGCTAGTCCTGTGCGTGCAATCATTTCGCGGCACGTTCGAAGACACCGTTCCGTTGACGATCGTGTCCGATCGATCCGGACTGGTGATGGATCCCGGCGCCAAAGTCCAACTCAACGGGGTCGAGATCGGACGGGTCAGCGGAATACAGCAGGCTGGCAGCACTTCCCGACTGAGCCTCGATATCGATTCATCACGCTTCGACCTGCTCTCGGCGAATACCACAGCGGAAATCAAAGCGTCGACGGCCTTCGGCGCAAAGTACGTTGCGTTGACAACCAGACAGGACCCCAACCAGAGGCGCCTCGCCGCGGGAAGCGAGGTCGCGTCGAGCAATGTCACCGCAGAGATCAATACCGTATTCGAAAACCTGACATCGGTCATGCACCACGTCGACCCGGCGAAACTCAACTCCGCCCTCGGCGCAGTCGCGGAAGGACTCCGTGGACGCGGAGACCAACTCGGTGAGACCATGGTCGAAGCCGATTCGGTCCTCACCCGACTCAACCCGGTTCTGCCCCAACTGCAGAATGACCTCCGCGACTCGGCGACTGTCGTGAATACCTACGCCGACGTCGCACCGACTCTGATGGACCTGCTGAAGTTTGCCTCGACGACCTCAGATTCGATCATCGATCGAGAAGACGAACTCGACTCGATGCTCGCCGCTGCGATCACGTTTGGTAACGAAGGGGCGGCGTTGACGAACGACCTCGAAGGCGGATTGACAGACTCGATGCGGCTGCTCGTGCCGACAACGGAACTTCTGTCGAAATACAGTCCCGCCCTGCCCTGCTTGTTGCACCAAACCGTCGATACACGGGATGCACAGATGGGATCCTTCGGGGGAAATACCGGGTACTCGCTAGATTTCGACATCGCCTTGCTGGGCGGCGACAATCCGTATCACTACCCCCAGAACCTTCCCAAGAACGAAGCCCAGGGCGGTCCGGGTGGACAACCGGGTTGCTATCCGGTCATCACCAAGGATATGTACCCGTCGCCCCACCTCGTGACCAATAGTGGCGCGTCGATCGAGGATTCGACCACCCTGCGCGTGGGATCCCCCCTCTTCGTGGACTATCTGTTCGGCAATATGGTTGGAGGTCCCGTACACCGATGAAAATCTCTGGAACGGTTGTTAAGCTCGCCGCCTTCGCGGTGATCATGCTCCTCTTCACCGCAGCGGTGGTGGTGGTCTTCTCCCAGATGCGATTCGGCAGCGAGAAGACTTTCAGGGCCGCCTTCGCCAATGCATCGGGGTTGAAATCAGATGAATTCGTCCGCGTGGCCGGCGTCGAGGTCGGGAAGGTGAAGTCGGTCGAAATCGTCGACACGGCAACCGCGCTCGTCGAGTTCACATTGACGACGAATGTGCCCTTGACGGAGTCCACCAGACTCGCTGTCCGCTACGAAAACCTGATCGGCGCGCACTATCTCGAGCTCATCGACAGCCCGGGATCGGACCTACCTCAGCCCGCGGAATCAACGATTCCCACCGATCGCACCATGGCGGCGCTGGATCTCGACGCGCTCATCAACGGATTCCGGCCGCTGTTCAAGGCACTGGACCCAGATCAGGTGAACAAGCTCTCCACCTCGCTGGTCAACGTCTTCCAAGGTCAGGGTGCCACAGTGTCTTCCTTCCTGAAGCAGGCCGGGGAGCTGACCTCGTCGCTCGCTGACCGCGATCAGCTGATCGGCTCGGTCATCGCCAACCTGAACAGCGTGCTCGGTACCGTGGACCAGCACAATGCGCAGTTCGATCAGGGAATCGACAACCTACAGAAAGTGATCGACGGACTCGCGTCGAAATCCGATCCCATCGGGGACGCCCTCGTGCACGTGAACGACGCTTCGCGGTCCGTTGCAGACCTGCTCACGAACACGCGACCCAGTATCAAGAACGACATCTCAGAGGTCGGTCGTGTCGCCGGCTTGGTCAACGCAGACAAAGACTACGTGAACTGGGCGCTGAGCTCCTTGCCGGACGCATACGGAAAGCTCTCGCGGCTCGGGCTTTACGGCGACTTCTTCACGTTCTACCTGTGCGATGTGCAGTTGAAGGTGAACGGCCCGGACGGAAATCCCGTATACGTCCCGATCATCGGACAGCGGGCAGGAAGGTGCACAGTTCAGTGAGCCCTCAAAAGAAGTCGAACACCGCACGTACGGGCCTGATCGGTGTAATCATCGTCGCCGCTCTGGTACTCGTATCCGTCAACTTCGAACGTATCGCTTCGGCGTTCAGCTCCTCGGTCACCTACACGGCGTACTTCGGGGACACCGGGGGCCTGGAGACCGGCGACAAGGTATTTCTCGCCGGTGTCCACGTCGGGGATGTCGAAGGCGTTGCCCTCGACGGCGACAAAGTCGAGATCAAGTTCGGAGTAGATGGTCCGGCACTGGGGGTCGACACCGAACTTGCCATCAAGACACTCACCGTTCTCGGTAGAAAGTTTCTGGACGTGACGCCCAGAGGGGACAAGGAACTACCGGAAGGCGAGCCGATCCCGATCGAGCAGACATCGACCCCATACCTGCTGACCGATGCGCTCGGCGATCTCTCCACCACGGTCAGCAGGCTGGACACCGACCAGGTCACCAACGCACTCGACACGCTCAGTCAGACACTGGACCAAACCGCTCCGAACCTGAGTGCTGCGCTGAGCGGTGTTTCCCGGCTCTCGGATACGGTCGGCACGCGGGATCACATGGTGAAGGACCTGTTCCACAATGCCGAGTCGCTCACCACAGTGCTCGGTGACCGGAGTCAGCAGATCAACAAGCTTTTACTCGACAGTAATACGCTGTTCGGCGCATTGGATCATCGCCGCCAGGCGATCGACACCCTGCTGGTGAACCTATCCGCCGTGACAGCGCAGGTCGCATCGCTGGTCGACGACAACGAAGGGCAACTCCGCCCGGTACTCGACCAACTCAACAGCGTGACGGAACTTCTCAACCAGCGAAAAGATGACGTAAAACGGGCCATTTTGCCAGCCAGTCAGTACGCGACCTCCCTCGGCGAGTCCGTAGCCTCGGGGCCCTTCTACAAGGCCTACGTCATGAACCTGCTTCCGGGGCAGTTCCTACAGCCATTCATTGATGCGGCATTCGCGGAGAAGGGAATTGATCCCGGAACATTGAACGGGAAGAGCACGTTCCCGGTGACATGTGGCGACAACGTCGCTTCCGGGGCGATCCCGCCCGGACAGACGCAGCCAGTTCCGAACCCGAGCGATTGCCCTGTACAACCCGGCAGCGTTCTGCAACCGCAGAGTCCTGCATCGCAGCCCGCGCTACCCGGTTTGCCGGCGATGCCGGCGCTGCCGCCACTACCTGGACTTCCGCCGCTACCCGGATTGGGGGGATGATCATGTCGAGACCGTCTCTGCAAAGCCTGTCGATCAAGAGTCGAGTCGCGGTACTGTCCGTGGTCGCGGTGCTCGTGGCGGTGGGCCTGGGCCTGGGCTGGCGAGCCTACGACCGGATGACGACT
>DATFCF010000343.1:0-4833 GCA_035253445.1 Mycobacterium sp. | reverse complement strand
AGAAGTCGACCTGCCAGCGGTTGTGCGCCTGCACACCCGCCCAACGCTTTTCGAACTCATCGCGGGTGCGCGGCAGCGAGATGGTGATGTTGGGGGTGGTCGGGAAGAACGGAGGAACGGTGTTGGGAAGCAGGACCTCAGCAGCGACCCCGTCGGCGTCCATTTCGGACATCCGCAATTCGTGGTCCCAGTTGCGCTTCGCGGTGGCGATGATCAGGTCATCGAACGGGCTCTCATAAGTCTTCGCCCAAGCGTCGAAATCGTCGTGCAGTCGAGTTGGCAGATACGGCTTGTAGTCCTGCAGGTCGGCCCCGGCGTGGGTGTCCGTCGAAATGACCACGTAACGATCGATCGCGTCCCAGGTAACAGCCATGGCATGATCCTTCCCCCGACCGGGCCGACGCAGGCTGGATTCGTCTCTTTGAGTGGGACCAGATCGGCCTGGTTCAGGACAACAACCAGTCGTTGGGTGAGAACAGCTCGCAATGCATGTGCGCGGCCGGTACGCCGCGGGCGACGAGCTGTGAGCGCACCGCCTGCACAAAGCCGTTGTTCCCGCACAGGTAAATCTGTGCCGCGCCGGGCAATTCGATGCCGTCCAGGGTCAGCAGTCCTGGGTGCACACCAGCCTGTGCGGCGGTCAGACCGTCCTCGTACCAGAGGTCGAGGGTGGCGTTGGGCAATTCGGCGAGCAGCTCGTGCTGGCGTTCCCGCAGGGAGTGACTCTGATCGCTGCGGTCGGCGTGGAGCACCTGCACCGGGGTGCCGGGAGCCTGCGCCACGAGAAATTCCAGGATGCCGATCATCGGGGTGATCCCGATACCCGCT
Source organism: Mycobacterium sp. (assembly GCA_035253445.1). Lineage (GTDB taxonomy): Bacteria > Actinomycetota > Actinomycetes > Mycobacteriales > Mycobacteriaceae > Mycobacterium. Next base: position 4,005 of record DATFCF010000343.1, on the reverse strand, counting down.
GAGATCAGCACCAGCGGCTCACCGCCCGCGGGCGCGGGCAGATCGCCGAACGGCACGGTGACATCCAGGATGTCGCCCACACAGACGTTCGCCGCGATCCAGGTGGACACCTCGCCGGCCGGCTGGTTCTCGACGGCGCCGACCGGTTTGACCGCGAACGTCAAGTCCTCTGATCCCGGGGCGTTGACGAGGCTGTACTGACGTAGCTGGCGAGCACCGTCGGCCATTGTGACGCCCACCGAAACATACTGTCCCGGAAGGAAATCCGAGAACGGCTCGCCGGTTGGACGGACGGTGAGTAACACCGCGCCCGACGGATCGTCGACGCGGGAGAGCACCCGCGCGCGGCGGTAGACCTCGCCGTCGGGCACACCGGCGGCGACGTAGAGATCGTGCTCCAGGTCGATCAGCGTCTGCGCCATGATCCAGTACACCCGGTCCCAGGCGGCGGCCACCTCGTCGGTGACGGTATCGGCACCCAGCACCGCGACGATCGCGGCGAACAGGTTGTCGTGGACGATCGGATACTGGTCGGCGGTGATACCCAGCGATGCGTGCTTGTGCCCGATCCGGGAGAGCAGTTCGGCGGGGTGCGGAAGCTCGGGGTCGACGAGATGAGTCGCGAAGGTCGCGATCGACGCCGCCAGGGCACGCTGTTGCGCACCTTGAGCCTGATTGCCGCGGTTGAACAGATTGCGCAGCAGTTCGGGGTGGTTACCGAACAGCCTGCGGTAGAACTCGGCCGTGATCTCGTCGATGTGCGCACCGATCAACGGAAGCGTCGCCGACACGATCTCGGCGTGGTGCGGTTCCAGTTCAACAGGTGTGGCTGTGGCGGCGGTCATCGGACAGTCCTTTCGGTGGGTTTGTGATCTGTTTGAAGCCCGAGGGAAAGCGGAGGTCCCAAAAGCACGGGAAGCCTTGTGTCCCTGATTAAGTCGTCAATGCTGTATTGGTCGAGCTCGCGATAGAACGCTTCCTTGGCCTCCGCCAGTGCGCGGCGCAGGCGACATGCCGGCAGCAGCGGGCACGGGTCGGTGCCGCCGCATTCGATGACTTCCTTATCGCCTTCGAGGCGACGGACGAGCCAGCCGACGGATGTGTGATGTCCTGCATCGGTGAGGGTCAGTCCCCCGATCCGGCCGCGCCGCGCATGCACCATGCCGAGGTCGGCCAGCCGGGCCACGGCCTTGGCGATGTGGTGTTCCGAAGCGTTTGCGCCAAGAGCGATGGCGCGGGTGGTGACTCGCCGGTCTTCGGCTTCGCCTGCGGCCAGCAGCATCATGGTCCGCAGTCCGAGGTCGGTGAACCGAGTGAGTTGCATACGACGGACGGTAGTAATTCCGCATCACAGATGCGACTTTTCGGGTTGTGTGGTTAAACACGCCGTGACGTGCGGTTTTTTGACCAGCGATTACACGGCTTCATGCACCGTGGACGTCGAGCCCATGCGCCGCCGAATAGGCCAGCGCCTGCTCGATGTCGACCTTCGCCCCGCTCAGAGCCGCGGTGGTCCACAGCGTCGGATCGGTACGGGCGCCACGCAGATCGGCGTCGTCGAGCTTGAGGTTCTGCGCCCGCACACCCCGCAGATCGGCGCCGCGCAGCACGGACTTACGCAGATCAGTACCGACCAGGCTGGCCTCACGCAGCCGGCAATCCGACAGGTCGACGCCACGCAGATCACACCCGCCCAGCACGGCCAGCGTCAAGTCGACTTCCACCAGCGACAGGGGCCGTAGCCGGCAGTTGGTGAACACCGACCCGAGCAGGCTGCACTGCCGAAACGTGCTGTGGTGCAGGGTTGCCCGTTCGAAGGTGCAATTGCGGAAGGCGGAACCGAGATGCTCCGATTCGCTCAGGTTGACGCCGCGGAAGTCGCATTCGTCGAACACTGCCCGCTCGGTACGCAGCCGGCTCAGGTCGTCGTCGCGGAAGTCATGACCGACGAATTCCCGTTCGGTCCAGACTGTTTCGTCGGCGTCCACCGACTCAGCCACGCAGCGGAGTCAGGGTGTTGAGCGCATACTCGGTGACGGCGATCAACGCCGCCTTCGACGAATGTCGGTCACGGGCGTCGACGGTGATCACCGGGATGCGATCGGGCAGCGCCAGCGCCTTGCGAACCGCTTGCACGGGATGCTTTGGCGCCCCGTCGAATTCGTTGACTGCGATCAAGAATGGTAGGTTTCGCGCCTCGATGAAGTCGACCGCGGCGAAGCTGTCCTGTAGCCGGCGGACGTCGACCAGGATGATCGCGCCGATCGCGCCTCGCACCAGGTCGTCCCACATGAACCAGAACCGGCGCTGCCCGGGCGTGCCGAACAGGTACAGCACCAGATCCTCGGCCAGAGTGATGCGGCCGAAGTCCATCGCCACCGTCGTGGTGTTCTTCATCGGGGTGGCCCCCAGCGCGTCGACGCCGGTCGATGCGGTGGTCACCAACGCTTCGGTGCGCAGCGGCATGATTTCGGAGACCGCGCCCACGAACGTCGTCTTGCCGGCGCCGAATCCGCCAGATATGACGATCTTCGTCGAGGCGGCGTCGCGCCTCTCAGAGTGCTCGTAGGCCACGCAGGGTCCTTCCTATCAATTCACGTCGTTCGTCGTTCGTCGTCGAATCACCGAGGGTGGTGTGCACCCGGAGATAACCCTGCGTCACCAGATCCCCGATGAGCACCCGCGCCACGCCGAGCGGTACGGATAAATGGGCGGCGATTTCGGCGACCGACGGACTGTCCGCACATACCATCAGGATCTGACCCCGCACATCGTTACCCGGCCAGCGTGGCGGCTTGGTCGACGCCAGTGTCTCGACGGGAGCTTCGAGCGGCAAGTTGACACGGGAATCGGTGCGGCCGGCCGTCAGGGTGTACGGCCGGACCAGGCTCGGTTCGTCCTCGGCTTCGCGTTCCCAAGCCGATTCCCTCGTGCTCCTGCCCTCCGGATGGTCCACAGGCCACTCACGAGTGTTGCGGGGCTCGGCGTCGTGACGACTGGACTACGGCGCCCACTTGTTCCACCAAAATGGCCATCTCGTAACCGATTTGGCCGATGTCGCAATTGCGCGTCGCCAGCGTGGCCAGGTTGGAGCCGTCACCGACGCGCATCAGCAGCAGGTACCCGTTCTCCATCTCGACAACCGACTGCATCACGTGCCCGCCGTCGAACAGCTGCGCTGCCCCCGTCGACAAGCTGGCCAGCCCTGAGGCCACCGCCGCGAGTTGGTCGGCCCGCTCGACAGGCATGTGCTCACTGGCGGCCATCAGCAGTCCGTCCGCGGACACCAGCACCGCATGGGACACACCGGATACTTCGCGGGCGAACTTGGAGACCAGCCAGTCGAGCGAATCGCGCTGCGTCGGAATTGGCGGCTGTGTTGAATCCCGGGTCGCGTCGCTCTCCCCTGGCCTGCGGCCGTGGCCCCAACCCGACGGTGTCATTCGTTATCTGTTCCTCTGGTCTCTCGGGCATGTGACCGGCCGGCGCGCACACCGCCGAAATGGTTGCTGATGCTCGCGCGGACGGCTTCGGGATCACGCAGCGACGTTGCTTGCACGCCGGTCTCGAACTCAGCCGCCGATGCTACCTCGTCATCGCCATCGTCATTCCTGTGCGCACCGCCGTTGCGGTGATGCGCGCCGTTCGACAGTCCTTCGACGGGGGCATTCACGGCACCGGGAACCAGCCGGGCACCGGGCTCACGCACCGGAAGGCCCTCGTCGGTGTGCTGCTGCACGGGCGCATCCTCAGCGGCCGCCGCCGCGGACCAGCCATGATCCCAAACCGATTCCCAGTTCAGGTCCGTGCTGTCGGCCAAGTCGTGCGGATCGACGAGCCACTCGGACAGCATCTTCTGATAGATGGCGTCGTCGGCTCCCGCCGTGTCCGACGCTTCGTGCACCGCCCGAGGAGCGGGCTCGAATTGCGCCTCTGGCTGCGGCGTCTCCTCGGCCTGTTCTGGCCACTGCAGCTCGGGTTCGACGGCCGGCGCAGGGCCGGGCA
>DATFCF010000342.1:0-2867 GCA_035253445.1 Mycobacterium sp. | reverse complement strand
ACGATGTCGTCAGTCAGGTCGCCGAGCTGCTGTGGTATCCCTTGTGGGACGCCAACATTCGCATCGACCACAGTGTGCGCACCGTGCCGGAGGCGCTGACGGTCGCCGGTGAGGACATCTCGGCCGGGCTGGCCATGCTGGAGGCGCGCCATATCGCAGGTGACGCCGACCTGTCGTCGCTGTTGATCGCGGGTGCGCGCCGGCAGTGGCGCACCGGGATCGCGTCGCGTTTCGAAGAACTCGTCGACCACTCGCGAGCGCGGTGGCAGCGCAGCGGACAGATCGCTCACCGCGCAGAGCCTGACCTGAAATGCGGCCGGGGTGGGCTGCGCGACGTCCAGTTGCTCAACGCGTTGGCGATCGCGCAACTGGCCGACGTCTACCCCAGCCGGTCGTTGGCGTCACCGACCGAAACATTGGGTGAGGCGCACCTGGCGCTGCTGAATGTCCGCACCGAACTTCACCGGGTGTCCGGCCGCGGCCGAGAGCTGCTGCTGGCACAACATGCCGACGAGATCGGCGCAGCCTTGCGCATCGGGGACCGATTCGACTTGGCGCGCATGCTTTCCGACGCGGCCCGCACCGTGAGCTATTACGTCGATGCCGGACTGCGCACCGCGGCCAACGCCTTGCCCCGCCGCGGATTTGCAGCGCTGCGACGACCGGTGCGCCGTCCTGTCGACGAAGGCGTCATCGAGTTCGCAGGCGAAGTGATCCTGGCCCGCGACGCCCGCCCCGAACGCGATCCCGGCCTGATCCTTCGGGTGGCGGCCGCATCGGCGACCACCGGTCTGCCGATGGCGGCTTCCACGCTCGGCCGGTTGGTGGAAACCGCGCCGGAGTTGCGGACGCCGTGGCCGCGCCAGGCACTCAAGGATCTCCTGGTGATGCTCGCGGCCGGCCCGGCCGCGGTGGCCACGATCGAGGCGCTGGATCGCACGGGCTTGTGGGGCCGGCTGTTCCCGGAGTGGGGCGCGGTACGCGACCTGCCCCCGCGCGACGTTGTGCACATCTGGACGGTGGATCGCCACCTCGTCGAAACCGTTTCGCGGGCAAGTGCATTCACCACCCGGGTGTCGCGCCCGGACCTGTTGGTGCTTGGCGCGCTGGTCCACGACATCGGGAAGGGCCGGGGAGGTGACCACAGCGTCATCGGCGCCGAGCTGGCCACCCAGATCGGCACCCGACTTGGCCTATGGCCGTCGGACGTCGAGGTCCTCTCGAAGCTCGTGCGACACCACTTACTGCTGCCGCACACCGCGACGCGTCGCGACCTGCAGGACCCGAAGGTCATCGCGGCGGTCGTCGACGCGCTTGACGGCGACCCGGTGCTACTCGAGCTGTTGCATGTGCTGGCCGAGGCTGATTCATTGGCCACCGGGCCCGGCGTATGGGGGGACTGGAAGGCGTCGCTGATCGGTGACTTGGTGCGCCGCTGCCGGCTCGTGATGGCAGGCGAGCCGCTGCCTCAGCCCGATCCCATTGACCCCCGGTATCTTTCGCTGGCGGCCGACGTCGGGGTGCACGTCGAAATGACCCCGGCTGACAGCCCGCACATCTACAACGTCACGATGATCGCGCCGGACCGGCGTGGACTGCTGAGCAAGGCGGCCGGTGTGCTTGCGCTGAATTCGCTGCGAGTGCACTCCGCGTCGGTCAACGGTCACGCAGGCTCGGCGATCAACACGTTCGTCGTGTCGCCGCACTTCGGCACCCCGCCGGCGGCCGAGCTGCTGCGCCAGCAGTTCATCCTCGCCCTCGACGGCGAACTGGACGTACTCGCGTCGCTGGACAAGCGCGACCGCGACGCCGCCCAGCACGGCACCATCCGAGCCGGCGACGTGCCCGACGCGGTGCCGATCAACCACGCGACCGCGCCGCCGCGCATTCTGTGGTCCAACGGCGCCGAGCCCGGCGAGCTACTGGTGCAGATCCGCACGACCGATCGCACCGGCCTGCTCGCGAGACTGACGGCGATCTTCGAGCGCGACGGCGTGGACATCGCATGGGCCAAGGTCACCACCCTTGGCTCGTCGGTCGTCGACGTGTTCAGCATCGTCGTGCCCACGTTGGCCGCCGGCGACGGTGCTGTGCGCGACGAACTCGAGCGCGACCTGTACGCAATGCTGCCCGCGCCTGCGCCCGCGAAGCCGGCCTCCCAGGCCAGCTAGGCTTGACCGCGTGTTTGAATCGCTGTCCGACCGGTTGACCGGTGCCCTTCAGGGGCTACGTGGCAAGGGGCGGCTGACCGACGCCGATATCGACGCGACCACCCGCGAGATTCGGCTGGCGCTGCTGGAAGCCGACGTCTCGCTGCCCGTCGTGCGCGAGTTCGTCGCGCGCATCAAAGACCGGGCCAAGGGCGCCGAGGTCTCAGGTGCGCTCAATCCCGCCCAGCAGGTCGTCAAGATCGTCAACGAGGAGCTCGTCACGATCCTCGGCGGCGAGACCCGGCGGGTGCGCTACGCCAAGAACCCCCCGACGGTGATCATGCTCGCCGGCCTGCAGGGCTCCGGCAAGACCACGCTCGCCGGCAAGCTGGGCCGCTGGCTGCGCGCCCAGGGCCACACGCCCATCCTGGTCGCGGCCGACCTCCAGCGCCCCAACGCCGTCAACCAGCTCCAGGTGAACGGCGAGCGCGCCGGCGTACCCGTGTTCGCGCCCCAGCCCGGCAACGGCGTCGGCGACCCGGTCCAGGTGGCCAAGGACTCCGTCGAGTACGCCCGTGCCAAGCAGCACGACATCGTCATCGTCGACACCGCCGGCCGGCTGGGCATCGACGAGGAGTTGATGCGCCAGGCGAAGGACATCCGCACCGCGGTGCAGCCGGACGAGGTCCTGTTCGTGGTCGACGCCATGATCGGCCA
>DATFCF010000341.1:0-14321 GCA_035253445.1 Mycobacterium sp. | reverse complement strand
TACGCCGACGACCCACGTTCGGGCGCAAGCGTTCTCAACAATCCGGATGTCGTGATCCTGCGGGGCAGAGCGTTCCGCTGACGACGCCCCTGCGGCGTCGAACGTTCCTTACCACTCGAGATTCCGCCAAATTCTCGAGCGGTACGGAACGTTCGCGCCGCCGCTAGTAGACGTCGCGGCGGGCATCCTGGGGCTACGGTGCTGGACATAGTTTTTCGGGTCACCCTTTGCGCGGTCGCGGGAGAATGCCAGGTCGAGCGGCTGCGGGGCCGTCGCTTCCCAGGCGCACCAGTGCTGCGCGTGTTCAGCCGTACTGGCTGAAGCCCCAGTCCAGCAGGCCGATCGCCTGGCCGAACAAATCGCCTTCGCCGTACATCTGCACGACCACCAGCCGCCGGCCGTTGCGCTGCGCGGCGCCGACGTAGGTCTTGCGGGCGATGTTGGTGTAGCCCGTCTTTCCGCCCAGCGCGCCGGGATAGCGCTGCAACAACTCGTTCTGGTTGACGAGCTCGCGCGGGCCGTCGTCGGTGGGAAACAGCGACGACGGCTGGCGCACGATCGCGGCGAACAACGGATACCCCAGCGCGGCACGGTAGATCATCGCGAGATCGAACGGGGTGGTGATGGACTCCATCCCTGGGCCGTCCAGACCCGAGGGGGAGGAGGCGCGGGTGTTGCGGGCGCCAAGCGCGGCGGCCTTGGCGTTCATCTTCGCGATGGCGACCCGATATCCGCCGAGCCCGTCGGCCAGCGTATTGGCGGCGTCGTTGCCCGACACCAGCATCAACCCGTCGAGCAGCTGGCGCACCGAGTATGCCCGGCCCGCTTTGACCCCGGCGCACGAGCATTCCACAGCCGTGTTCGCCGGGCTGGCGACGATCACCGCATTGAGCGGCAGTTGGTCGAGCACAACCATCGCGAGCAGCGCCTTGATGGTACTGGCCGGTGCGTGCGGCTCATATGGGTTGCGGGAGGCCAGAATTCGGCCGCTGTCCAGATCGGCGAGCAGCCATGCCTGGGCCGGACCTTCGGGGAGCGCAACCGCGCCCGACGGCTCGATGCCCGGCTCGGCTGATCCCACTGGAGCCACCGCAATGGCCGCGGACAGCGTGATGGTCAACGCGGCCAACAACTTTCGCACGGGCGCCGAGCCTATTCGGTATGTTCGCCGACCAGGTCTCGAATCCGTTGCGATTCAGAAACTTTGCGCGTGTGTGCTGGCTACAGCGAACCGATGTTTGCGTTCGGATCAAGCGCGAAACCCCAGTCCAGCAGGCCGACGGCCTGATCCCAGTAGGTAGGGCCGCCGGGCTTGTCCATGCCGAACATCAGCGCGATGACCAGGCGTCGGCCATTGCGTTCGGCGCCGCCGACGAAGGTCTTCTGGGCGATGTCGGTGAAACCGGTCTTGCCGCCGATGGTGCCGGGATAGCGCTTGAGCAGCTCGTCCTGGTTGACCAGCACCTTGTCGCCGGTCTTGGTGGGGAAGACGGTGCTCGGCTGGGCGGTGATCTGTGCGAACACCGGATTCGCCATCGCGGCGCGGAAGATGACGGCAAGGTCGTGCGGCGAGGACCACATGTCCACACCCGGGCCATCGAGGCCCGACGGGGAGCCTGCGTTGGTGCCGTACGCGCCGAGTAGCGCCGCCTTTCCGTTCATCTTCATGACGGCGGCTTCCTGCCCGCCGAGCATGGTGGCCAGCGTGTTCGCGGCGTCATTGCCCGAGACCAGCAGCAGCGCCTCGAGCAGCTGTCGTGCGGTGTAGACCCGGCCGGGCGCCACGCCCGCGCAGTTGCACTCGACCTTGGTGTCGGCCTCATTGGCGACGACGGTGGTGTCAAGCGGCAGCTCGTCGAGAACTGTCAGCGCCAACAACACCTTGATGGTGCTCGCAGGCGCGTACTGGCCGTACTCGTCGCGCGCGGCCAGCACGGCGCCGCTGTCCATATCGGCGATGATCCACGCCTGGGCCGGTCCGTCGGGGATAGGCACCGAACCCGAGGGCTGGCTGACGCCGACGGGCGCGCCCGTCGCTGTTGGCATCGCTGCGACCAGCAAAAGGGCCGTCGCGATGCAGATAACAAGCCTCCGCATGGCCTGGCAGCGTAGTCGTGTTCAATCAACGAATGTTGAGCCTGGCGGAGATTTCGGATCGGTTGGAGATTCAGCAGCTGATGGTCGACTATTCGACGGCCATCGACCAGCGACGGTTCGACGACCTCGACCGAGTCTTCATCCCGGACGCCTATATCGACTACCGGGCGACAGGCGGGGTCGACGGGCGTTACCCGGAGGTGAAGGCGTGGCTGGCGCAGGTGCTGCCGAACTTCCCGGCGTACTCCCACATGCTGGGCAACTTCGACGTCCGCATCGACGGCGATAGTGCCACGTCGCGGACGATCTGCTTCAACCCGATGGTGATGGGCGGCGACAAGGCGCAGGTCTACTTCGTCGGGCTCTGGTACGTCGATGAATTCGTGCGCACGCCGCAGGGCTGGCGGATGAGTCGCCGCGTCGAAGAGAAGTGCTTCGACAAGCTGCTGTAGAGGGGTTCAGGCCCGTCGTCCGACGGCGACCGCCGAAAAATGCACTGAGGGCTGTGAAATCCATGCATGCGATCGCAGCCCTGTGTGCAACATGTAGCCCAAACCCACGGCGGACGGATTTTCGGGTAAGCGCCCTGTTCTGGCACAATGGGCGGCTGTCCGCCCGCGACCCGTTTTGTGCGATCCGCCTCCGGCTTCTCGCACGGCGCTTGCGCGGCGGTCACACACGTAAGGCAAAACCGGGTCAGGGCAATCCGCCCCGACCGCTGAATTGCAGCGTGGCAATCACAGGAGAAACGCTTAATCATGGCTGTCAAGATCAAGCTCACTCGGCTTGGCAAGATCCGCAATCCCCAATACCGCATTTCCGTGGCTGACGCGCGCACCCGCCGCGATGGCCGGTCGATCGAGGTCATCGGCCGGTATCACCCGAAGGAAGAGCCCAGCCTCATCGAGATCGACTCGGAGCGGGCCCAGTACTGGCTCGGCGTCGGTGCTCAGCCCACTGAACCGGTGCTGGCTCTGCTGAAGATCACCGGCGATTGGCAGAAGTTCAAGGGCCTGCCCGGCGCCGAGGGCACGCTGAAGGTCAAGGAGCCCAAGCCCAGCAAGCTGGACCTGTTCAACGCAGCGCTGGCCGAGGCCGACGGCGCACCGTCCGGCGAGGCCACCCAGCCGAAGAAGAAGAAGGCGCCCGCCAAGAAGGCTGCCGAGAAGGCCGACGACACGGCTGCCGAGGCCGAGGCGCAGGTCGCTCCCGCCAAGGACGAGTCCGAGCCTGCGGCCGAGGGCGCCGACGCCACCACTTCGCCCGAGTCCACCGAGAGCTGAGCGCGGCCGTGAGCTCTGTCGTCGTCGACGCCGTCGAGCACCTGGTCCGCGGCATCGTGGACAACCCCGAGGATGTCCGGGTCGACATGGTCACCAGCCGCCGTGGGCGCACCGTCGAGGTGCACGTGCATCCCGACGACCTCGGTAAGGTCATCGGCCGCGGTGGCCGCACCGCGACCGCGCTGCGCACCTTGGTCGCCGGTATCGGCGGCCGGGGAATCCGCGTCGACGTGGTGGACACCGACCAGTAGCGGGTTCCGGATATGGACCTGGTGGTCGGGCGGGTCGTCAAGGCGCACGGCGTCACCGGCGAGGTCGTTGTCGAGATCCGCACCGACGACCCCGAATCCCGCTTCGCGCCCGGCACCACCTTGCGTGGCCGGGCTCCCAAGGGTGGTCCCGAACGGACCTACGTCGTCGACTCCGCTCGTGCACACGGCGGCCGGCTGCTGGTGCGTCTGGAGGGAGTGGCCGACCGCAACGCCGCTGAGGCGTTGCGGCGCACGCTCTTTGTCGTCGACTCCGAAGGCTTGCCGCCCATCGACGATCCCGATGAGTTCTACGACCATCAACTCGAAGGGCTTCGGGTGGTGACGACGGCGGGCCAGGAGGTCGGGACTGTCGCCGAGGTATTACACACGGGGGCAGGCGAATTGCTCGCCATTCGCGCGGGCGAAGGCGAGGTGCTGGTGCCGTTCGTCGCCGCCATCGTGACGTCGGTGTCGTTGGCGGACCAGACCATCGAAATCGATCCGCCCGAGGGTCTGCTGGAGATCGAGTAGGAATGCGCGCGTGCACATTGATGTGATCACGATCTTTCCGGATTACCTGGCCCCGTTGCGACAGTCGTTGCCGGGCAAGGCGATTGATGCAGGCATCGTGGAGCTCGCGGTGCACGATCTGCGTCGTTGGACTCACGACGTGCACCGGTCGGTTGACGACGCGCCATACGGTGGCGGCCCAGGCATGGTGATGAAGGCCCCGGTATGGGGTGATGCACTGGACGAAATATGTTCGGATGAAACGCTTCTCGTCGTTCCGACGCCGGCGGGCAGGCTGTTCACCCAGGCCGACGCCCAACGTTGGAGTGCCGAGAAGCATCTGGTGTTCGCCTGCGGGCGTTACGAGGGCATCGACCAGCGCGTCGGGGACGACGCGGCCCGAAGGATGCGGGTCGAGGAAGTGTCGATTGGCGACTACGTGCTGCCCGGCGGCGAGTCGGCGGCCCTGGTCATGATCGAAGCCGTCGTTCGCCTGCTTCCCGGTGTGCTCGGCAATCCCGCGTCGCACCAAGACGATTCGCACTCTGACGGCGTATTGGAAGCGCCCAGTTACACCAGGCCGCCCAGCTGGCGAGGGCTCGACGTGCCCGAAATCCTGCTGTCAGGTGACCACGCCAAGGTGGCGGCGTGGCGCCGAGAACAGGGTATGCAACGCACCCAACAGCGCCGGCCGGACCTGCTGGATTAGATCCCCGGGTCGTCCCCCTGCCCTTCGGGTGGCGGTACCCCCAGTGCTCCTGCCCGCCGGAATCAGATCCGGCCGCCCGGGAACATCGTCTTGACCGCTTGGGTGATGGTGTTCCGTGCCGTGGAGTCGTCGGCGGGCTGCATCGAGCCGATCGCCATGACGTATCGACGGTCCGGCCCGATCACGCCGGTCGACAAATGCACCCAGTTGCCGCCATTCCAGCAGCAAAACCAGCCCTGCTTGACCGCCACCGGCTCGGCGTAGAGCCCCTCGGGGATGCCGAACCGCTGTGGGTAGACGCCGCCGGGCACCGTGCCGTCGGGCGCAGTCGGTGTGGACGCCGCCAGGTTGGACAGGATGATGCTGGCCTGCTCCGGCGGCAGGCCTCCGCTACCCGCGAGCAGCATGTCGTAGTAACGGACGAGGTCACCCGCCGTGCTCATGGTGTTGAACCACCGCCCGTTGTACGGCGTCGTCGTCGCCCGCAACCCATATCGCGCGGTCACACGCGAGATGATCGCGCTGCCGCCGCTGCGGTTCCAGAACACCTCGGCGGCGCTGTCGTCGGAGGCCCGCAGCATGATGTCGAGCGCCGCGCGGTCTGCGGGGGACAGCTTGGTCTGGCCCCTCGACTCCTGCAGCAACAGGTCGTCGGCGATGAACAGCTTGACCACCGAGGCGATCGGCATCGCGGTGCCGTTGCCATTGCTGACGATCTGGTTGGTGTTGCGATCCAGCACCACGGTGGTGATGTCGGCGCCCGCCTTGGCGGCGTCGGCGGTGGCCAGCCTCGCGCGGTCGTCGAGGCCGTCGAAGGTGGCGGCGGGCTCGTCGGGCGGGCTCTCCGGAAGCGGTGCCATGCTGCCCTGGGGTGCGACGACGGTCAGCTGCGGCACCGCGGGTTCAGGTGGCGTGCCGTACACCTTGGCCTCGCAAGCCGAGACGGCGGGTGCCATGACGACGACGGCGCAAAGCACTGTGACCAGCTTCGACGGTCCCCCTCGCATGGCCCTCCAATCGATGTTTCCGGAACCGGAATCTGGGGCTTGCGGTACCGCCACCGCCCGTGGCTTCACCCTAATCGTCGAGCTGGCATCGTGCGTACTTAGGTCCTGTCGGCGTTTTGGGCGTCCGAACGGCGACGATTTCACTGGATCGAGGCCCATCTGGCACAATTGAGCAGTTGTCTGCGCAGGACCGGGGACGGCCCCGCTGCGAGATACACCCAGATCCGCCCGATAGATCGGCTCGGCAGTTCGTCGATGTGAGCGTCACACCGCGAAAGAGAAGCCCGCAGCCGCCAACAGCAAGGAAGTGTCACCGATGAACACGCTGGACTTCGTCGATCAGACGTCGCTGCGCGACGACATCCCGGACTTCAGCCCCGGCGACACCGTGAACGTGCACGTGAAGGTCATCGAGGGCTCCAAGGAGCGCATCCAGGTCTTCAAGGGTGTCGTTCTTCGCCGGCAGGGCGGCGGGATCCGCGAGACCTTCACGGTTCGCAAGGAGAGCTACGGCGTTGGCGTCGAGCGGACCTTCCCGGTGCACTCGCCCAACATCGACCACATCGACGTCGTCACCCGTGGTGATGTGCGTCGCGCCAAGCTGTACTACCTGCGTGAGCTGCGTGGCAAGAAGGCGAAGATCAAGGAAAAGCGCTGACTGCCGTTTCCGGCCGCCACCACGCCGGGTTCTGACCCGTGGAGCTCGAGCGGGACGGTGCCGAGCATCGCGCTGGCTACTCTGATTCGGTGACCGGACCTACGGACCCCGACGGCTCGTCCACCGATCCGAATGTCAAGGACGACGACGCGGAATCCGAGCCGAAGAAGAAGCACGGCGCACTGCGCGAATCCGCGATCCTGATCTGCATCGCGCTCGTCTTGTACTACGTCATGTTGACGTTTGTCGCGCGTCCGTACCTGATCCCGTCGGAATCCATGGAACCGACGCTGCACGGGTGCAACGGATGCGTCGGCGACCGGATCATGGTGGACAAGCTGACATACCGGTTCTCGTCGCCGGAGCCCGGTGACGTGATCGTGTTCAAGGGACCGCCGAACTGGAACATCGGATACAAGTCGATCCGCTCGGACAACACAGCGGTGCGCTGGCTGCAGAATGCGCTTTCGTTCGTCGGGTTCGTCCCGCCCGACGAGAACGACCTGGTGAAGCGCGTCATCGCGGTCGGTGGGCAGACTGTCGAGTGCCGTGCGAGCACCGGGCTGACCGTCGACGGCAAGGCGTTGTCCGAGCCGTACCTCGACCCCACGACGATGATGGCCGACACCAAGGTCTACCCCTGCCTCGGCAATGAGTTCGGGCCGGTGAAGGTGCCCGAGGGCAGGCTGTGGGTGATGGGCGACAACCGCACCCATTCGGCCGATTCACGCGCGCACTGCAGCAACACACCTGCCGACGCCCAACGTGGGCTGCTGTGCACGGGCGACCCGACGGCGGGCACGATCCCGGTAGACAATGTGATTGGAAAGGCACGGTTCATCGCCTGGCCGCCGTCGCGATGGGGCGGAGTGGGCAGCGTGGACCCGCAGACCCAATAGGAGTGGCACTTGCCAGCGACATGGCCTCCGCGAACCGTGATTCGGAAGTCCTCGGGCCTGCGCACCCTGGAGTCCGCGCTCTATCGTGGCGGCCTGGGCCCGGTAGCAGGTGTCGACGAGGTTGGCCGCGGCGCGTGCGCCGGCCCGCTGGTGGTGGCGGCCTGCGTCCTTGGCCCTAACCGACTGGAGAGCCTGTCCGCGCTCGACGACTCCAAGAAGCTCAACGAGAAAGAACGCGAGCGGCTGTTTCCGCTGATCCGCCGGTACGCGCTGGCGTATCACGTGGTGTTCATCCCCTCGGTGGAAGTGGATCGGCGCGGCGTGCATGTGGCGAACATCGAGGGCATGAGACGGGCGGTGGCCGGGCTTTCGGTGCGCCCGGGCTACGTGCTGTCGGACGGTTTCCGGGTGCCCGGGTTGCCGATGCCCTCGCTGCCGGTGGTGGGTGGAGACGCCGCAGCGGCGTGCATCGCGGCGGCCAGCGTGTTGGCGAAGGTGAGCCGCGACCGGCTGATGGTCAAGATGGCGTCTGAGCATCCCGGCTACGGCTTCGCCGATCACAAGGGCTACAGCACACCCGCGCACAGCGCAGCGTTGGCCGAGCTGGGGCCGTGCAATCAGCACCGATACTCGTTCATCAACGTGCGCCGCCTGGTGACGGTCGAGGGCGAATTGGTGCCAGCGGACGCGCTCGACACCGAACCCGAGCAGCAGAGCCAACTCGGGTAGGGGAAGAATGGAACCAGACCTACATGAAGGACAGCTGAGTCGATGAGTGCCGAAGATCTCGAGAAGTATGAAACCGAGATGGAGCTCTCGCTCTACCGCGAATACAAGGACATCGTCGGACAGTTCAGCTACGTCGTTGAGACGGAGCGGCGCTTCTACCTGGCCAATAGTGTCGAGTTGGTGCCGCGTAACTCCGAGGGCGAGGTCTACTTCGAGCTCCGGCTGGCCGACGCCTGGGTCTGGGACATGTACCGGCCGGCCCGGTTCGTCAAGCACGTGCGGGTGATCACCTTCAAGGACGTCAACATCGAAGAGGTGGAAAAGCCCGAACTCCGGCTGCCGGAGTAGGCGGCTGCGCCCTCGCGCTTGAGCGAGGAGAGATGTCCGAATCCGAGGTAGACGTGTCATTGTGACGCCGCGACGGCGCGCACAGACTGACGTCATGACTCAACCCGGCACGGGTTCAATCAGGGTGTTTAGCTCCTCGATCAAGATTTCGCAGGCGCACCACGGTGCGGCCGATGCGCGTCGCTCCGGCTACGAATCGACGTTCGTCATGCGCGGTCTGAGCGAACTGCACATCGACTTCAAGCAGGTGGTGTGATCCGCGGGGAGCGAGGGGCCCTGCTCGGGAACCCGATGAATCCCTACTTCATGGTCGCCAGGTTGTGCCAGAGATTTCGCAGGCTGTCGGTGCCACCGAAGAGGGTGGTGAAGTTGGTGGAGTCGACGAGGACGATGTCGCCGGCCCGCCGGCTTGCCGGTGGCATCCAGATCAGCGCATTGAACTCGGTGTTGCCTGCGGTCGTGAACGGGTGCGGGCGGTTCGGGTCGACGCGCTGCCGTCCGAGCACTTTCACGTTGTCACCTTCCGGTGCGGTGAGTTCGTAGTGGGGTAGGTGCGGATGGAAGTTGAAGGTGGTGACGTTGTCGAGTAGCTGCGGGGTGTCGAGGTCGCGATAGCCGGTGAGAGGCGCGATCTCGTCAGTGCCATCAATGACAGCGGGCCGCAGACCCCACTTGTTGTGTACGGGCACGTCGAGCGCTTTCATCAGCGAGCGGGTGTACTGACCGAACCGCTGCTGGCGTGGCACCAGCGGGTCGCCGTGATGGTCGAATTCGACTTGCCGCTGCGGGAAGTCGTCGGTGAAGCCGACGTCGTGATGCGGTGCCAGCAGCAGGCAGGTGCCTTCGCGTCGTAGCCAGTCCCGGATAGCGCTGATCTCCTCGGGCGCGGCTTCCTGTTCGGACAGGATGTGGTCGAGCCCGAACACCATCAGGGTGTCGGTGTCGGCAAGGATCCGCTCGTCGATGGGCAGTTTGTAGCCGGCCTGGTCGATGCGCTGGAACACCGCGACGGGATGGCCCGTCGCTTCGCCGGCCAATTGTTGGAAGGCCAGCGTCGAGCGGTGAAAGAGTTCAAGCGTCCCCGCGATTCCCTGGAGGAAGTGCGCCTCGTCGTACTCGGGTGTTTCGTAGCTCGGCCACAACGCGTTTCGGACTTCGGTCATGGTGGAGTAGCGGTTGTACATCTCGGTTGGGTCGCGCTGGGCCTCCCACGGGTAGCTCCATGTCCAATAGATGCTGATCCGCCTGTGCCCGTCGTGATTTCGCGGCACATGGGCTTGGTTGTAGGTGCGGGCCGGCGGGGGAGGTGCGGTCATGATGTGTCCTGTTTCTCGCCCAGCGTCGTGAGGTAGCGCAAGGCGTTGATGCCCGGCAGGAAGAAGTACGCACCACCGGTGAGGGTGGTGAACGCGGGAAGTCCTTTGAGGACTTTGCGGATCGGCCTCTTCGGGATCTTGAACTCCAGCGAGCCGTCCTGGGTTCCGCAGATCGGGTCGCGCTCATTGCCGAGTTCGTGAAACGATTTGTCGTTGATCCACACGTTCTGCGCGAACTCGAACTGGCGGACCAGGCTGGCGCAGATGATGAACGCGGCGATACCGCGGTCCACGCCGTCGTCGGCTGCGTCTTCCGGCAGCGCGGGGCCGTAGGTGGCACCGCGGCGGATCATCCTGCGGCGGTTCATGTTGTGCGCTGTGTCGCGTGGGTTGAGCCGCCGAGCGTGCGAGCCCAACGGACACGCGTAGCCTTGCGGGTCCATCTCTTTGTAGTTGAAATCGTTGTTGCGCATGGGATCAGCGCCCAGCTCGGGGTCGTCCTTGTCGGGCGCCAAGACGAGAGGCGCTCCGCTTCGCCAGCGACCCATGAACTTTGCGGCCAGCAGCTCTTGGTCGCCCGGTGTGTCCGCGTTCTCGCGTATGTAGTCGCGGAACATATCGACGTGTTCCCGTAGCCGGCGATAAGCCATATAACTTCCGTTGCGGGACAACACCTGCGGCTGGGGCAGGTCGACGACAGGTCCGGTCTCGTCCGGATAGCCGAGGATGAATTCGCCGGGTTTCAACGGCGCACCTGATCCGGGAGTGGGTTCGTCGCCGGACCCTTCGATGACAGGTTGTGACAACCGGTCTCGGAAGCCGAAGTGGTCGTGGGCGTAGTTGAACGGAGGCGTCGCGTTCAGGTCGAGGAACGACAGACTGCGGACGCCGTCTGTGCGTGCGAGCAACCTGTCGTGCTCCTCGATTGACCGGCGACACTGCTCGTCGTCGCGGGCGAACAGGATCGCGATCGCGTGCAGGTCATCGCCAGCCAGGCCGCCCACCCAGTTGTCCGGGTGGTTCGCGCCGGTGTCGCCCAGGATGTCGGCGCGAGCGGGCATTCCTTCTCGGAACTCGTCGGGGAAGGTGGCGAGCGCTTCATCCGGCACGCCGAGGGCTCGCAACCCATTCCAGGTGAACGCCAGCGTGATCCAGCGTCGGGTGTCATCCATCGTGGCGCGCGTGTCTGCCGCGGACTGGACGCGATCCAACAGTTCCGACAGCCAGGCACGACCGCCGGCGGGGTGGTCGAACGAGAGGAATTCATACCGCCCCGTGATCGCCGGAGTGCGGGTCAGCAGGATGTGCTGGATGTCGTCGAGTTCGAGCACGTCACTACTGTCACTGCATCTGGTCGAGCATCGTCGAGAAGGACGCTTTGAGCCGCAGTGCCTTCTTGATCTCGTCGGCGGTCACGAAGGGATACTCGCCGTACTCGAGGAAACTCGGAAACTGGTGCTCGCGAACGAACTTCACGAACGCCTCTGGATTCTCCTTCCAATCTTCGGGGAAGCCTTCGAGATTCGTGAAGACGGTCGTGATGCCGGTTTGGCTGAACAGCATCACCGCGTCCTCGGTGTACTTGTCGAAGTCTGTATCGAAGATCCCTTGGTACTGGAAGTGCAGTCCAGACCCGACGTCGAACAGCACCCAGCGCAGGTAGTGCAGACGTAGCGGCGCCAGGGCTTCCGGACTCGATGCGATCGTCTCCTCGATGGTCTTGCCGTATGCCCGTACGGCGTCCTCGCGGCCTTCCTTCACCTTCGCGATGATGGAGAACCCGTAACAGGCCGGCGTCCGAGGATAGATCGGGCCGTAACGCCCACGCTCGAGTTCGAAGTAGCCCTCTTTCGGGATCGCCATCGCCGCCGGTTTCGTCCAATCATGATCATTTGTGGGCATGGCCGCTCCTTAGTCACGAACCCGATACGGCGGACCGTACACCTGTGAAGTTGCGGCCATGGGTCTTTGACGGCCAAGAATGCGGTCAGCCATCCGGATTGCAAAAGGAGGAAATACTGCGCGCTGCCATGCGATCGGCGTACCAGGGGTGACGGTGCTGCGAAAGACCTACATATTGTTACTTAGTGGCGCGAGATTGTTTGCGCCGTTTTCAAACACGCAAGAATCAGCGCATGTTTCTCGGTGCAAGCCGAAGCAATAGCTGCACGCCAATGTGGAAATACGCACATGGGCGATTGTCTGCCGATTTAAGCTTCCGCATATGGGCCGCTTGGCCCTATCAACTGCAGAGAGGGAGCAGCCGTGCGAACAAGGCAGCGCTACCTGATATTGGGATTGGCGACGGCGGCCGCCCCCATCACAATGGTCGTCGTGGCGCCCCCGGCGGGGGCCGATTGCAATTACGCCGGCGGGGCCACCGTATGTGCACAGGGCGAGGTCCGCGGTGCGGACGGGGTGCCAAGGGCCGCGACTCCGGTCGTCCCTTACCCGTGCGAGTACGACTGGTATTGCGGCACCGAGTGGGACCTCGACATCGGTTGGGACCCGGGCCGTCCCGGCGGAGGCGGAGGCATTGATATCGGTCGGCCGGGGGGACCACGACGTTGAGCAACTACACCATGACCCGTCAACCATTCGATGAAGGAGCCAATATGTTGCCCTCTGCACGCCCCGCGCGCCGCGCGACACTGGGAGTGATCGGCACCGGAGCCATGGCCGGTGCAATCCTTTTCGGTGCCGCAACCGCGACGGCCCAGCCGCCACTTCCAGCCCCAATTCCACCGCCGTGCACGGCCGCCGAACTGGCGCGGGTGATGTCAGGCGTCACGTTCGACACGTCGAACTACCTAACCACCCACCCCGACGTTAACGACTTCTTCACGAGCCTCAAAGGCCAGCCCAAGGATCAGATCGGGGACCAGGTACAGGTTTATCTAGACGCCAACCCGACAGTTCGGGAAGAGCTTCAGCGCATCCGGCAACCCTCGGTTGACTTCCGCCAACGCTGTGGGGCTCCGCCAACCCCCTGACGGTATCGGCGGTGTAGCGGCGGCGGCCGGGATGTCCCGGTGGCGGGATCTCGATGTCATCATCCATCCCGGTCCGCCTGGCGGTGGTGTCGATATCGACCGGCCCGACAGGGCGGACCCAGGGTTGAAATCCGCCATCAGGTTGTGACCCACGTAGACGCCAATCCGCAATTCCGAGCAGACGAGTAACGCCGCTCAATTGGTAACTTGTCCGGTAGTCGACGGTGGGATGCCGGATGCTCTGAAGTTTCACCCTGGCGGCCGAATTCGCAGGGCTGGATCCCGGCGGCCCGCTATCACCGTGATGCATTGTGCGCGTTGTGCTCTCGCGAATGTACTCGCCGCTCGGAGGCCGCGAGGCCGAGGCGGCCGTCTTTGACTCAGTCAGCGAGCAACACAAATACGCGCCGATGAAAACTCCGATGACAATTCGCGACACGCCCGACAAGGATTGAGTAGGCAGCTGATCCACCTGATGGAGGAGCAACATGGTGAACCTTGCTGATTACGACGTGTTGAGCTTCGACTGCTACGGAACACTCATCGACTGGGAAACCGGGCTCTCGTCGGTTCTGTCGCCGTGGGCTCGAGAGGCCGGTCTCGATCTCACCGACGAGGAACTGTTGGTTGCCTACGCTGACAACGAGCAGCGCGTGGAACGTGAGAGCCCCACGGCGCTGTATCCGAGCATCCTCGCTGAGTCGTTTCGCCGGATCGGAGCGAGCCGGGGCGTCGAGGTGTCAGACGAATGGGCCGACAAGCTCGGCGCGTCTGTGCCGTCGTGGCCGGCGTTCCCAGACTCCTCCGACGCCCTGGCGTCCTTGGCTGATGACTACAAGTTGATCATTGTCTCCAACGTGCACCGTCAGGGATTCGCAGGAAGCAACTCTCGTCTCGGCGTCACCTTCGACAAGATCATCACGGCCGAGGATGTCGGGGCTTACAAGCCGGCCCCGAACCACTTCGAAGCCCTCGACGCGGCGCTGGCCGAGCTCGGCGTGCCGCGGGAACGTTTACTTCACGTGGCGCAAAGCCTTCGCCACGACCACGTGCCGGCAAAGCGATACGGGATCGCGTCGGTCTGGCTCAACCGCCGCCACGACCGCCCGGGTTGGGGTGCCACAACCAAACCGGATGAGGAGTACAGCTACGCCATGGAATTTCCCTCGATGGCCGACTTCGCCGCGGCCGCCCGAATGAGTAAGCAGAGATGATCTTGTCGCCCCCGCGACGGGCTAGTGTGAGGCAGGTCACATCGATCGAACGCTGTCAGCGTTCATAGTCGAAAGGCCGCGCCCCATGAGCATTCTCAGCTCCTCACCGACAGGGATATTCCGCCGCAAGCCGGTGGACGAGGTCGAACCTGAAGATCTGGAGGAGGGCGGCGGACTTCAGCGCGTGCTGGGGTTGTGGCAACTTACCGCGATCGGGATCGGCGGCATCATCGGCGCCGGAATCTTCTCCCTCGCCGGTGCGGTGGCAAACGAGAAGGCCGGGCCAGGGGTTCTCCTGTCGTTTCTG
>DATFCF010000340.1:0-6816 GCA_035253445.1 Mycobacterium sp. | reverse complement strand
TCTTCCGGCAGTAAGCGATGCCGTCTGGGTTGATGTCCAGCCCCGTGTAGGAGGCCGGACGCAATGTGCGCACCAGGTACGAGGCGCCGCCGCCGTGGCCGCAGCTGATCTCGAGCACCGTCTTGTCACGAAGATCCACCTGAGTTGCCGTGCGGTGGTACAGCTGGATGCCGAACCGGTTGGGATTATCCGATTCGTCCAGCGGCAGGCCCATCGGCGGATCCTCCTCGTAGCCGTAGTTGAGGAAAACCACGTCCTCCTCATCCCACCGGCGAGTCAGGAAGGGATACCAGTACTTGCTCATGAACTTCTTGAACAACGAGGTGGTGCCGATGGGCTTGACATGGGGCCTGCGACCGACCTTCGTGTCCGGTGCCATCAGAGAACTCCTTTGGGTCGTGTTGGATGCCTTGCCGTTTCGCCGGTAGACCACCGCTCGTCCACCTCGCGCCGGCGCGGTCGCCACACCGCGCCAGTGATGTCGTTCGCCTGGCGCATCAGTCGGCGCGAATCGGAATTCGCGCAGCAGTGTGCGAATGACGACGTCCATCTCCATGTTCGCGAATGCCGCTCCGACACAACGGTTCACGCCGCCACCGAATGGGATCCATGCGAAGGGCTTCGGGACGGCGTCGACGAATCGTTCCGGCTTGAACGACGCCGCATCCGGAAATGTCTCTTCCGCCGAGTGAGCCAGTCGAATACTGAAAATCACCGTGGTGTCCGGCGGAATCACCCAGTCACCCAACTTGACCCGCTCCTTCGTGCGCCGTAGCGCGCCGTCGAGTACCGGACGGGTACGCTGCACCTCCCAGATAGTGGCCTGCCGCAGTTCTGATCCGCCCGAGTCGACTTCGTCGGTCAATCGCGACAGCAACTGGGGATGGCGGCGCAACCGCTCCACTGCCCAGGCCAATGCCGAGGCGGTCGTCTCGTGACCTGAAGCGACCAATGTCAGCAACTCATCGGCAATATGGCTTGCCGGCATCGGCTCACCGTTCTCGTAGCGGGCCTGCAACAGCAGCGCCAGCACATCCGTGCGCTCGTCGAGGGCCGGGTCGGCACGGGCTTCGGCGATGAGCGAGTCGACGAGCGAGTCGAACTCGCGGCGGTACTGCACATACCGCCCCCAAGGGCTCCATCGACCGAGATCACGCCGAACGAACGGCGGCGCCACCATCAGGCGGGCGGCAAGGGCGACCGCGGGCGGAAGTAGACCGCGAAGCCGGTCCAGCACCGGCCCCTCAGCGCCGAAGACGGCTCGGAGAATCGCGCCAAGCGTGATGCGCAACATCGGTTCGAGCGTTTCGAATTCACGGCCCTCGGGCCAGCTCGCGACTTCGCGCATCACCTCTTCTTCGACGAGATGCTCGTAGCTTCTCACCCGCTTACCGTGAAACGGCGGGACTACCACCTTGCGGCGCGCGAGCAGTTCGTGGCCGGCCAGGCTGAATGTCGACCCGGGTCCGAACGCCTGGCCGAGAGATCCCGGCCCCCATGTCGGGCGTTCGAGCAGATCACTGCTCGTGCTGAACAACTCCTTGACCAATCGTGGGTCGCTCACCACCACCGCCCGCCCGAGGACCGGCATCTCGACGGTGAACGCGCTGCCGTACCGCCGGGCCAGGGCGGTGAACATTCCGGAGTTCGTGCTCAGGAAGCCGATGCCCTGAAGGGTCTTCGGTATCCGCGGTGCCGGCGGTAGCCGTACGGGCTCCGTTGTCGTCGTTGCCATATCGTCTTCTGCCGCCTATTCCTTGGTGAAGCAATACATCCGGTACGAGATCAGCCCGCGTTCCACGTCGCGGTACGCACGCGAGCCGGGCACGCCTGCGAACAGGCGTCCGAAGGGGCGCAGGACCGCGGGCAGACAGCGATCGATCAGATCCAGCGAACGCTGCGAATTCCTCTCCATTCCGCGCAGCACCTCGGCATTGATGACCCTTTCCGAAACCAGCGTCATCGGGGCCTCGGCCATTGCCGCTTCCCACGCACAGAACTGCTCGCGACCGCGGAAGTCCGCGTACAGGAAGTGGCCGCCAGGTCGGAGAACACGCGCCGCTTCGGCGAGGAAACGGGAGAATTGCGAGTAGGCATGTGAGGCTTCGACGTTGATCACCGCGTCGAAAGACTCATCGGCGAACGGCAGGCTTTCGGCGTCGCCGTGGACGAAGTCCAACCCGGCCACCACATGCTTCTTCCGGCAGTAAGCGATGCCGGCCGCGTTGAAATCCAGCCCCGTGTAGGAGGTTGGCCGCAGCGTACGCATGACGTACGCGGCGCCGCCGCCGTGGCCGCAGCTGATCTCGAGCACCTTCTTCTCACGAAGATCCACCTGAGTTGCCGTGCGGTGGTACAGCTGGATGCCGAACCGGCTGGGCTCATCCGAGACGGCCAGCGGCAGGCCCATCGGCGGATCCTCCTCGTAGCCGTAGTTGAGGAAAACCACGTCCTCCTCATCCAGCCGGCGAGTCACGAACGGATACCAGTACCTGCTCATGAATTTCTTGAACAACGAAGTGGTCCCGATGTGGTTCACGTGGTCCCTGCGAGTGACGGCCATAGCGGCGAGTATCACAGGCAGGCCCACGACCCGCGGATGATCGACCGATCGGCTGGACGACACTTTCCTTACGCAAAGACGTTGAGGCTCAGTCATTTTAGCCGAACTCCTGCGTCGATCTCAGTCGCTGCATCAGCAGTCGATCCCACATTCTGTCGGTGAGGAGCAGCCGGGCCAGCACGAACGTCTTCCCCGACGCCCCCACGATGTAGCGGGGCTTAGGGTCGTCGGCCACGACCGCCCGGACAACCGCGCGGGCGACGGTGTCGGCGTCGATCGACGCGAAAGGCATCTTCGCCAGCACCCGCGTGGTTTCGGCGTATCTGCGCTTGAAATCGATGTACGGATCGTCGTCGGCGTCTGCCGGCTTCGCGTTGATCTGGCGTTCCGAGAAATTCGTCCGGACGCCGGTCGGCTCGATCAGTACGACACGGACACCGAATGGCTTGACCTCGGCGCGCAGAGCGAGCGAGAGGGCTTCGACGCCGTACTTGCTGATGTGGTAGGCACCTGCGCCCGGAGTGGTGAACCGTCCGCCGATGCTGCCGATGTTGACGATCGTGCCGGTGCGGCCGGCGCGCATGTAGGGCAATACCGCCTGCGAAAGATGGAGCATACCAATTACATTGGTTTCGAAGATGACTCGTACGTCGCTCAACGCCGCCTGTTCGAGAGGGCTGGTGAAGCCGAAGCCGGCGTTGTTGACCAAGACGTCCACGCCGTCGTAATCGGTATGGATTTCCTCGACGATTCGGCCCACGGCGGCCTCGTCGGTGACATCGAGGAAGCGGGCGTGCAGACCCCGTGACCGTAGGCCGTCAAGAGCCGCCGGGTTGCGGCCGGTCGCGAAGACTTCATAGCCCCGGGCCTGCAGGCGGTAAGCGACGGCCTCTCCGATGCCACTCGTCGCCCCTGTGACTAGAGCAGTCGGCGTGCGCTTCATCGAATCGGGAGGTTTTCGCATCAGAGACCCTGCGTGCCGAGCCATGTGTGGATACGTGCGGCAACCGCGGCCCAGCCGGGCTCCAGCATCATGTCGTGACCCATGCCGGAGAAGAACTCTGCTTCAGTGCGGTAAGCGCGTGCCGTTGCGCGCACTTCCTTTCGGGTCACCGCGCCGTCCTCCTCAGCTCCCAAGACGAGCAGTGTTGTCCTCACCCGTCGGGGCCGGGGCAGCCTCAGCAGACCGTCGACGCCCGCACGTGAGCTCTCTTCGGTGAGCCGCCGCGCGTACTTGCGCACATCCGCATCGGGCGTGTGGGCGGAGAAGAATCGCTCCCGGGCGAGCCGCGGAGTGTTGACGCACACGAGTGACTTGCCGGTGAGGGCAATTCGCGTGAAGTGCCACGGATGTCGTTTCAGCAGGCGCAGGTTGGACCCGAGGTATCCCTGCGGTGGCATGGAGGCCATGAGAACCCCGGCAGGCGCCTGGTATGACTCCAGGTATTTCTGCACGACGAGGCCACCCATGGAATGCCCGATGACGACAGGCGGGCTCGGCAACGTGTCTGCGATGATCCTTACGTCTTCCACGTAGTCGGCGATCGAACAGCTGCGCAAAGGCTTGATACTGGGGGTGCTTCCGTGCCCGCGCAGGTTCAATGCCAGCGCGCGGTAACCCTTTTCGCCGAAGAAGCGTAGAAAGTGTTCCTCCCAGCACCACGCCGCATGCCAAGCACCGTGGACGAACAGCAGCGGGACAGGATGCGATTCGCTCACACACCCGTCGTCGATGATCTCGGGAACCTCAGGAACCGCGAGCTCAAGCGATCGCATAGTCACTCAACGGGAAACGGTCTTGCTGGGCAATGGCGCTGCGTACCGACGTCGGTCGAAACAGTGGCGCTTCCCCGCTGTGGGCAAACCAGTACGACCTTGACGTCGCGCAGTTCCCCAGTTGGAATACCGAGTCGTCGAGCAGCCTTGTCATCCGCTCCAGGAAGCGGGCATTGGCCTCTTCGGTGACTTCGAAAGTGCGACCGCCGCCCCGCTTCAGCTCGGCGAACAGCCGATTCATGTGCCGCATCTGGTATTCCACCGTGTTGAACCACGACAGGCCGACCCACGCAAACGGGCTCGCCATGTTGAGAAAGTTGGGGAAATAGGGAACCGAAACGCCTTGATAGGCTTGGAATCTGTTCTCCCGCCACCACTTCCCGAGATTGCGCCCTTCTCGGCCGATCACCTCGATTGCGGGCATATTCGCGTCCCAGACGTCAAATCCAGTGGCCAACACCAGCGTGTCGACCAGTCGTTTGGTGCCGTCCGTGGCCATTATGCCGTCGGGATCGATTCGCTCGATACCGCTCGTTTCCAGATGCACGTGCGGTTTGGTGAACGTGTGATAGTAGGAGTTCGACAAAGTCGGCCGCTTGCAACCGAAGTCGTAATCCGGATTCAGCTTTCGCCGCAACTCCTTGTCGCGAACAGTGACAAAACGCAGGAGTTTGGCCACATCTGCTGCGGCGAGATTGACCTTCCTGAAGTAGCGGAACTTCCACATTGCGATCACCATCATGAACTCCATAGAAGTGTCGGTGAACCACTTCACGATGCGCTGAGCCAGAGGTACCCGGGCGAAGAGCCGTTGCAGCGCGGGCGGAAACACGAAATCGATTTTCGGCATGACCCACGTCGGCGTGCGCTGATAGACGGTCAGCTCCGAAACCTGCTTGGCCAGTTCGGGAATCACTTGAACGGCGGTGGACCCAGTTCCGATGATCGCCGCGCGTTTCCCCTCGAACGAATAGCTGTCATCCCACTTGGCGGTGTGGATGATCCGCCCGTTGAAGGTATCGATACCCGGAATGTCCGGGGTGCGTGGTTGGCAGAGAAAACCGGTTGCGGTGATGAGGAACTGCGCGCTCAGCGCTTCACCACTGCTGACCTCGATCCGCCAGATCTGAGCATCGTCGTCCCACCGGGCGCCTTCCACCACGGTGTTGAACCGCATGTGCCTGCGCACGTTGTACTTCTCTGCCACATGGTCGGCGTAGCGCTTCAGGTCGGCCCCCGGCGCATAAAGCCGCGACCAGTACGGGTTCGGTTCGAACCAGTAGGAATACGTGGTCGACGGGACGTCGACGGCAAGGCCCGGGTAGCGGTTGACGTACCACGTTCCGCCGAGGTCGTCCTCGCGCTCAAGGATCACGATGTTGTGGTAGCCCAACCGGTTGAGCTGGATCGCCGCGCCGATGCCGCCGAAACCCGCTCCCACGATTGCCGCTTCGAATTGCTGTGCGGTCATCAAGCCTTGCCGTATCTATTCGCCGGTGTCGGCAGAGCCGGCCGCATCCTTTGCGGCTTCGCCGGTCTCGGTGCTGCCGCCTTTCAGCCCATCGGTGAGGTTCGAGATCGCCGAGCTGATCTGATCATCCACAGACTGCAGCGCGCCTGCCAACGTGTCATCGGGCTTGGCGTGACGTCCACCCGACCCGACGGGCTCTACCTTGTTGCCATCGCGGGTGGTGTCAGTCGAGGCGTTGGTGCTCGTTCTCGTCGCCGCTGTACCCGACCCTTGATCATTGGTCGGCTCGGTCGAGGTGGTGTCGGGTGTGATTGCCTGGATCTCGGTGAGTTCGTCGCCGCCAGCCGCCGGGGTCGCCAAGTCCGCGGCCCGCAATCGCGTGTCCGTCCCTAAAGAGCCGACGGGCGGATCGGCAGGTTGGTCGGACGGGGTGAACGCCAGGGTCACCATTGACGCGCCGGCATTGGGCGGGTCGGCCGGGCTCGGGGAAGCGACCAGCAGCGAGTCGGGAGCCACGGGCGCGGTCGCGCTCGGCGCCACGCCGAAGCCCAGTAGTCGGCCGATGTCGGACAGCAGTGCGGGGGGATCGAATGCGCCTAGCAGTCCGCTGTGGGCGGCGATGCTCGACAGTACGGGATGGATGGCGTTCAACGCTGCGTTGATCGCAGCCGTTGTGCCAGCGTCGAATTTGAAGAACGCTAGTTCGGGCTGTAAAACGCCTTTGGCGGCGTCGATTTGCTCTTGTGTCGGGCCGTTGGCCGTGCCGTTGGCCGTGTCGGTCAGCCATTGTTCGATAAGCGGATTTCCCGGAGACCACGCAAGGATGTTCCTGACGATCCCCTCGGTGGTCAGAGCGGCAGGCAACGCGCACTCCCCCGGGCAGAAGGGGCTTCCTGGAACAAATGGATTGAAGTTGATGACAAGCCCCGCCAAGACAGCCGCGAAGGTCTGGCTGATGTCCAACGCGGAAGCAAACTTGATGCCGTCGGCGAGGGACGGCGGCGTA
>DATFCF010000339.1:0-3351 GCA_035253445.1 Mycobacterium sp. | reverse complement strand
CGGAGCGGTGTTGCTCCGGGCCTAGTCGTTGTATTGCACGCGGCTCAAAGCAAGTTGCAACCCGCGTCGACCGGGAGTGCGGCGCCTGTGATGAATCTGGCCTCCTCCGAGGCGAGGAACAGCAGGGCATTCGAAATGTCGATCGCCTCGACCCACGGAACGGGCATGGCATTGGTCGTACGCGAGGCCGCCTCGAAATCGGCTTTAGTGGGGTTTTCGATGTCCGGGCAGAACAGCCCGTACATCGCCGGATTCTGAATCATCGGGGTGTCGACCTGCGTCGGATGAATACTGTTCACCCGAATCGAGAACGGAGCGAGCTCGAGGGCTAGGGCCTTCATCAGACCCGTAACGCCATGCTTGGCAGCCACGTAGTTCGCCGCGTTGAGGTAGGGCTTGAGTCCTGCCATCGAGCTCGTGAGGACGATCGAACCGCCTCGACCTCCGGCCTTGATGTGCGGTATTGCGGCACGGGCGGCGTTGTAGACCCCGGTCAGGTTGATGTCGACCGTGGTCTGCCAAGCCTGGGGATCCAACTCGTCGGCGGCCGCGAACGGACCCGCAATGCCGGCGTTGCCCGACACGATGTCCAGGCGGCCGAGCTCACCGACTGCCTCGGTGACAACCGAGGACAGGGTGTCGAGGTCGCGCACGTCCGCCTCGGCGATGATGATCCGGCGGCCGAGCGCTTCGACGGCCCGCGCGGTCTCTTTGAGATCTTCGGCGGTGGACATGTCGTAGGGAACGCCATCGATGGGTTTGCAGGCGTCGACGGCGATGATGTCAGCGCCTTCCTCGGCCAGTCGGATCGCGTGACTACGCCCCTGCCCACGCCCGGCTCCGGTGATGAGAGCGACCTGATTTTCGACGCGACGCGTCATGATGTGTCCTCCACTCCTGTGTAGATGACCTCGGCTCACGCGCCGTTCCGCAACACTTCGCCCGAATCCGCACATGCGCTGCGCGGCGTCCGTGTCGGCGGGCACCGATGAGCCCTGGCCCCCGACTTCATGCCGGGTGCGGGGAACGCTAACAGCGACCGCGTGGTGTTGGATTTGCTCAATTGTCGGTCCCTACAACTGCGATCCAGAGGGCGTGGGGCAGGCGTGCAACTGGTGTTAATTTCCGATTCCGGCCACTTCGACATGGTGGGGCCCGTGACGTGGGCCGCGATGAACAGGCAGCGACAGTGTGCTCGTCGACCGATCCGGCACGTCGATTAGTTACTCAACCAGGTCGCAGGCGCGACCCCGGTGCGAGAAGTAAGGAAGATCTGATGACTGGACTCCCAACGCTTGAAAAGACCGACAACGCCGAGCAGATTGCCACTGCATGGCTCTCCGAACTCGAGACCTCGATCGCAGGTCAGGACTTCGCCGCGGTCGGCGAGTCGTTGACCGCTGACGGCTGCTGGTGGCGAGATCTACTCACCCTGACCTGGGACATCGCAACCTTCCGGGGCCGTGACGACGTGACCGTGATGCTGGAGAAGCTGGTTCCCGAGTGCACACCCAGGGATCTGAAGTTGGAGGCCGGCCGAGCGGAGTTCGTCGACTTACTCGGTAGGCACACCGTTGAGGCGTTATTCACCTTCACCACCGACATCGCAGTCGGCCGAGGGGTCCTCCGCCTCATCGACGAAGGTGGCCGATGGCGGGCCTGGACGGTGCTGACGAGCATGCAGGACCTGATTGGGCATGAGGAGAAGCGCACCTCGATCAAGGACACTGCCGTCGATATCTACAACACCGCTGTGCGCGGCCGCGAAACGTGGTACGAGAAGCGCGAGCGCGAGCGGGAGTTCCGCGACTCCGAACCGACCGTGCTCATCATCGGAGCCGGTCACGCCGGCGTCATGCTGGCAGCACGTCTACAGCATCTCGGCGTGCCGCACCTCATGGTCGACAAGGAAGATCGCCTTGGCGACAACTGGCGCCAGCGGTACGCCGGCCTTTCGCTTCACGACACGTGCTGGTTCGCGCGTTTTCCCTACCTCGAGTATCCGGACAACTGGCCTCTCTACACGCCGGCCGAGCTCATGGGGGATTGGATCGAGTCCTATATCAACCTGCTGCAGCTCAATGCCTGGGTGAAGTCCGAGGTCACCAATGCGCGGTTCAACGAAGCGGAGCGGCGCTGGGACGTCACTGTTGTCCGCGAGGGTCGCGAACGACGACTACGCCCGGCTCACGTCGTTTTTGCGACCGGCATGGCCGGCAAGCCGAAGTTGCCCACAGTCGAGAACTCCGACGCCTTTTCGGGGGAGATCGTTCACTCCAGCAGCTTCTCCGGCGGACGGGACTACCCCGGCAAGCGGGCAGTCGTCGTCGGCGCCGGAGCCAGCGGCCACGACGTCGTCCAGAGCTTCTACGAGGGCGGCGCGGAGTCGGTCACGCTGGTCCAGCGGGGTGCGTCCTACGTCATGTCCGGGAAAAACGGAATCCCGGTCTTCCATGGTCAGTTCTGGACAGAAAACGGGCCTCAACTGGATGACGCCGACCTTCTGAGCACATCGTTCCCCTGGGAATTCCAGCTGGAGGAACTCGTGCCTGGGGCGACTCGGATGATCGCGGAGATGGATGCGGAGCTGCTCGAAGGGCTCGAAAAGGCTGGCTTCTCGACTGATTTCGGCGTAGGCCACCAGGGCATGCTCGGTGCTGCCCTGAACGGGACTGGCGGCTACTACATCGACAAAGGCTGTTCGCAGTTGATCATCGACGGTGAGGTGAAGCTCCAACGCGGCGAGATCGTCAGATTCACCGAGAACGGTGTCGTCTACGCCGACGGTACAACGGAGGACGCCGACATCGTGGTCTTCTGCACCGGGTGGGAGAACACTCGCGAAATGGCGCGCCCCATCTGTGGCGATGAGATCACCGACCAGGCCAGCCCCATCTGGGGGGTCGGCGAGGATGGGGAACTGCAGGGTACGTTCCGGCAGTCCGGCGCGGCGCATCTGTGGTTCATCGTCGGCTCCACCGGCGTGGTCCGAGGACTGTCGAAACACGTTGCGCTGCAGATACTCGGAGTAGAGAAGGGCCTGTTGACCCCGCGGGGACTACAGGGAGACGCCTCGGAAGGCTGATCGGCGATGTCGGAGCCGCTTCACGAAATTGGTGATCTCCACAACACCGAAAAACTGGGTCTCGCGCTCAGTCGCTCTTGATTGAACACTGACTGCTCAAGCGGGATCAGCCGCTGAGTAGATCTGGAGGACATCCTCGTGAACACAAAAATCATCGTCGACCGAGACAAGTGCCTGGGTGCCGGTCTGTGCACCCTGGCGCCGTCCTACTTCGAACTCGGTGACGACGGCAAGGTCGAGCTCCCACATGGAGGAGACGTCGCGGA
>DATFCF010000338.1:0-4053 GCA_035253445.1 Mycobacterium sp. | reverse complement strand
CGCTCCCGGCTCCGGCGTGGTCGGCAAGGTCAAGAACGGTCAGTACTGGAAGGGCTCACCCGCGGTGAAGTCCGGCAAGGCCCGCCACCCATGGCCCGACGAACGCCCGCGGCGGGCACCTCTGTGGGTGGCCGTCTACGGCGTGACGTCGGTACTTCTGGGCGGGCTGCCGTTGGTGGCGCTGGCCGCCGGCCTGGCGGTGATCGCGTGGGCTGTTCGCGACACGGACTCGCTGACCGCGGCGATCGCACCCGCGGCGCTGTGGCTTCCGGCGGCGACACTGGCCGCGGTCGTGACGTATGCGCTGCTGACAGTGCTCGGGGTGCGCGCGTTGTCGCTGTGGCTGCCTGAGGGCTATCACCCGGTGCGCAGCCGGGTCGGATGGCAGCTGTGGGCCACCGAGCGGCTGATGGACGCCGCGCGTAACTACCTGTTCCCGATATACGCCAGCCTGCTCACGCCGTCGTGGCTGCGACTGCTCGGCGCGAAAATCGGTCGGGGAACCGAGATTTCGACGGCGCTGATGATTCCGAAGTTCACCGTCGTGGAAGACGGCGCGTTCCTGGCCGACGACACCATGGTCGCCTCCTACGAACTGGGCGGCGGCTGGATCCACGTCGCCAAGGCCACCATCGGCAGGCGGGCGTTCCTCGGAAACTCCGGCATCACACAGCCCGGCAGGCGCGTGCCCGACGACGGCCTGGTGGCGGTGCTCTCCGCGACGCCGCACAAGGCCAAGGCCGGCTCGTCGTGGCTGGGCAGCCCGCCGGTTCGGTTACGCCGCAAGCCCACCGCCGCCGACGTCCTGCGCACCTTCCACCCGTCGCTGCGGCTGAAGTTCCTACGGGCCATGGTCGAGACCTGCCGTCTGATTCCGGTGGTGGTGACGTTCGCGATCGGGGTGACGGTGCTGTTCGCCGTTCAGCAGCTGGCGATCTCGTTCGGCTGGCTGTGGGCCGCGCTGGCCGGGGGTGCGGTGCTGCTGGCCGCGGGCGCGGTCGCAGGCGGCATCGCGATAGTCGCGAAATGGCTTATGGTAGGCCGCATCCGCGCGGTCGAACACCCGTTGTGGTCGCCGTTCGTATGGCGCAACGAGGTCTCGGACACCTTCGTCGAAACCGTCGCCGCGCCGTGGTTCGCCCGAGCCGCCACCGGCACGCCTGTGATGAACATGTGGCTGCGGGCGCTTGGCGCCTCGATCGGCCGCGGTGTCTGGTGTGAGACGTACTGGCTGCCCGAGGCGGACCTGGTCACAGTCGGCAAGTCCGCCACCGTCAACCGCGGTTGTGTCGTGCAAACGCATCTCTTCCACGACCGGATCATGCGGATGGACACCGTTGTGCTGGAACCTGGTTCGACACTGGGCCCGCACTGCGTCGCGTTGCCGGCGGCACGCATCGGCGCCGGCGCGACCGTCGGGCCCGCCTCACTGGTCATGCGTGGTGACGAGGTGCCACCGTCGACGCGCTGGCAGGGCAATCCGATCGCGCCGTGGAATGTGTTCCGCAAGAAGCGCGGCGACTCGCCGGACCGGCCGCGTAAGAACAACGAAGACACCGCCGCGTGACGAGGAGCAAGAAGGCCACCAAGAAAGTTGCACAGGTGGTCATCGACCCGTACCTGCCCGCCAACGGCAACTTCGGATACCGGGTGTCGCGTTACGAGCTGGACCTGGAATACAAGGTGGCGATCAACCGGCTCACCGGCTCGGCCACCATCACCGCCGTGACGCTCGCATCGCTGCGCACCTTCACCCTCGATCTGTCCGACGCGCTGTCGGTGACGAAGGTGTCGGTGAACGGCCGCCGCCCAGCCCAGTTCCGATCGTCGGGCGGCAAGCTTCACATCGCGTTGCAGGATGCGCTGCCCGCGGGTGCGGCGATGACGGTCGCGGTGCGTTACGGTGGAATTCCGCGGCCCATCCGATCCCTTTGGGGTGAAGTCGGTTTCGAGGAGCTCTCCGAGGGAGTACTCGTCGCCGGTCAGCCCAACGGCGCCGCGTCCTGGTTTCCCTGTGACGACCACCCCAGCGCGAAGGCCAGCTACCGCGTCTGTATCAGCACCGAAAGTCCGTATTACGCAATCGCCAACGGCGAGTTGGTGTCCCGTCGCGCGCGGGCAGGCATGACCACCTGGACCTACGAGCAGGCCGAGCCGACGTCGAGCTACCTGATGACGCTGCAGATCGGCCCCTACGACCGGTATCGGTTGGCCAAGAACGGTGTTCAGATACACGCGGTGCTGCCGGATCGGTTGCGCCGCAACTTCGATCGCGACTTCGCGCGTCAGCCGCAGATGATGAAGTTGTTCGTCAAGCTGTTCGGGCCGTACCCGCTGGCCACCGGCTACACCGTCGTCGTCACCGATGATGAATTGGAGATACCGCTTGAAGCGCAGGGTATTTCGATCTTCGGCGCCAACCACTGCGACGGGCAGCGCAGTGCCGAGCGGCTGATCGCGCACGAATTGGCGCACCAATGGTTCGGGAACTCGGTGACCGCGAAACGCTGGCGCCACATCTGGTTGCACGAGGGGTTCGCCTGCTATGCGGAATGGCTGTGGTCGGAGCACAGCGGCGGGCGCAGCGCCGACGAATGGGCGCACCACTACTACCGGCGGCTAGCGGGCTCGCCGCAGGATCTGCTGCTGTCCGATCCCGGGCCGCGCGACATGTTCGACGACCGGGTGTACAAACGCGGCGCGCTCACACTGCATGTGCTTCGGCGCACCATCGGCGACGAGAATTTCTTTGCGCTGCTGCAGGATTGGACGATGCGTCACCGTCACGGCAGCGCTGTCACCGACGACTTCACCGGCCTGGCCGCCAATTACGCGCACGAGTCGCTGCGACCGTTGTGGGACGAGTGGCTGTACTCGACGAAGTTGCCCGCCTTGGACGGTCTGTGACCGACGCGG
This sequence comes from Mycobacterium sp., assembly GCA_035253445.1. Lineage (GTDB taxonomy): Bacteria > Actinomycetota > Actinomycetes > Mycobacteriales > Mycobacteriaceae > Mycobacterium. The sequence goes on along the minus strand of DATFCF010000338.1, from coordinate 1,137 downwards.
GAAGTCCGACCGGCCCCATCACGCGCGCCAGCGTGACCCGGGTCGGTACGGCGACCGTGGTGTCCGCACTGTGCGGTTATGCGGTGCTGTACCTGGCGGCCCGCGATCTCGAGCCGGCCGGCTTCTCGGTGTTCGGCGTGTTCTGGGGAGCGTTCGGCCTGGCCACCGGAGCCGCGTTCGGCCTGCTGCAGGAGGCGACGCGGGAGGTGCGCGCGGCCCGGTACACCGAAGTTATCGCGGGACCACGTACGCATCCGATGCGAGTGGCGGCGATGGTCGGCGTGGTGGCCGCGGCGACGATCGCGGCCAGCTCACCGTTGTGGGCGGGCCACGTGTTCGTCCAGTCGCGGTGGCTGAGCGTGGCGCTGCTGAGCGTCGGGCTGGCCGGCTTCTGCCTGCACGCCACGCTGCTCGGCATGCTCGCAGGGGTCAACAAGTGGAGCCAGTACGGGTCGCTGATGGTGACCGATGCCGTCATGCGGGTGGTGGTCGCGGCGACGACGTTCCTGCTGAGCTGGGAGTTGGTCGGGTATCTGTGGGCCACCGTGGTGGGCTCGGTGGCCTGGCTGATTCTGTTGATCACCTCGCCTGCCACCCGGACTGCGGCACGACTGCTGACACCGGGCGGCACGGTGACGTTCCTGCGCGGCGCGTCGCACTCGATCGCCGCGGCCGGGGCGAGCGCGATCCTGGTGATGGGTTTTCCGGTGCTGCTCAAGGCGACATCGGGGGATCTGGGGGCGACGGGCGGCGTGGTGATCCTGGCCGTGACGCTGACGCGCGCACCGTTGCTGGTGCCGCTGACAGCGATGCAAGGCAATTTGATCGCCCACTTCGTCGACGAACGCACGCATCGGTTGCGGGCGCTGGTCACGCCGGCCGCCGTGGTGACCGCCGTGGGTTTGCTCGGTGTACTGCTCGCCGGGGTCTTCGGTCCCTGGCTGCTGAGGAGCGCATTCGGGGACGACTACCTGGCCGACGGCCCGCTGCTGGCCTGGCTGACCGCGGCGGCTGTCGCGATCGCGTTGTTGACCCTGACCGGCGCGGCCACGGTCGCGGCGGCGCTGCACCGGGCGTATGCGGTGGGGTGGGTTTCGGCCACGGTGGCATCGACGTTGCTGCTGCTCCTGCCGGTGA
>DATFCF010000337.1:0-2097 GCA_035253445.1 Mycobacterium sp. | reverse complement strand
GTGTCCGACCGCGCGACATCAGCGACAGCAGCGAAATGACCCTCGCCCGGCAGGGACCCTACGACACGCTGGGCCGCGGCGGCCTCCTCCGGGACATCACGATGACTTATCGCGACCCGAGCGCCGATCTCCGCGAAGCATTTCGCGACCACGGCGCCGATGCTGCCAGCTCCGCCGACGACAAGTACGACCTTACTGACCATGGACATGGTACTCATCCTCATTACGCGATCGGGGGTTTGGGGAGGATCGCCTCTCCAGGCTCCATGACGAACCGATGCGTCAGCGTGTACCAGGGCGCGCGAACACCACCCGCTGGCGGGGTACCATCGTCGTGCCGACGGTAGTTGCCGACCAGGGCGCGCGTAACGCCGAAAACCACATCGCTTTCAAGGTATTGGTCGTCGTCGACAAATATCTGGGTGATCAGCGTCTTGAAGCCAGGCTTGAAGCCCAGGAAATGCATATGGGCCGGCCGGTATGGATGCCGGCTCTGGGCTCGAAGCATGTCGCCGACGGGACCGTCGGTCGGGACCGGATATCCCGCCGGCTTCACGGAGCGGAATTTGAACTGACCGCGCCGGTCTGTCGTGAACTTGCCACGCAAGTTCATGTCGGCCTGCGTCTCGTCCTGGTTCTCGTAGAGACCGATCGGGGAAGATTGCCAAACGTCCACCTCGACGCCTTCGATGGGTTTGCCGGTGGTGTCGACGATCACACAGTCGACGAACAGCTCGGGCCCCGGCGTCGGCGACCTGACAATCGATCCGCCGTCTTCTGTGCGCGGTGAGTTCGCACGCCAGAACGGGCCGAGCAGCGCAGACGCGGTCTCCGTTGCACCAGCGTTCCCGTTATTCAAAATGCAAACCAGCGTCGACAGACCTATCGCGTCGGCAAAGAGCACTCCTTCGTTATGGCTCGCGTGCGTCGCCTTGCCGATGCAATTGAGGAACTCGATTCCGAACTCAAACTCCTGTTCGGTCAGCCTGGCCTCCCGCGCAAATGCGTGGGCATGCCGCACAAGAGCGTCGAGCAATTCTCGAAGGCGCTTGTCTTCAGTTCCGGACATCGCCCGAAGCACCGCCGGGGTAACATCGTCAATACGGCCGATGATCCCGCCACCCGCCGGAAATACCGAACGATCTGCTCCAACCATACCTATCTCCCGAGATACAATCGATTGCATGAATATGCAATCGATTGCATTCGTGTCAAGACCTAATCCGCCATAACTACATTCCATGATTGTAGAATATTATATTTACTATCTCGGCGGAACGACAGGATGAGACGTGACCGGTTCGACCCGTCCGATTTCGCGTAGGCCAGCCTGGCGATGAGGACATCAGTTCACGACCGCTCGGGCTCGGCCGCCGCCCCGTCCTTTCGGTGAGACGCCATCATAGACGGTACATCACCTCGAAGCCGATCATATGGATGGTCTGGGCGGGACCCGTCTGTCGGATGAACTCGCCGGGCTCGAAAAGCGAATATGAGGCCAGGACGTTGACGAGCGGATGCGGGTGCCAGTTGAGAACCACTTCCTGCTGATCGCCGATGTGGAGGGCATCACTGCGATTGCCGGCGCGGAGCAGATTGCCTGCAATGCCATAAATCCCGTCGCCGCGGCTCTGCCGCCAGTACGCGATCGCAGCAAAGCCGACCGTCAGATTGTGACCGAGGTCGAAATCGATGCCGGGATGGACGTTGACGATGTTGCTTGGGCCTAGAGGCGTGAGTTCGCCGAAATACTTCCCTTTCGGAAACATTGGATTGAAAGTCTGCAACACGTGATCGGAGGAATCGTGATCGCCGCTGATGATGTCCGCTCGGAGGCGAAACGTGACGGGCTGGACCCGGTACGCTGTTTCAGTCCCGAGCGACCAGGCGCGGATCGGCTCTCCCGCGAAGCGCCCGAACTGCTCCATCAGCTCCCAATTCCAGCTCCAGGGGCCCCGTTCGCCGAAGACCCGAAGCCCAACCGTTTGGCGATGCTCGTTGCCCGCCCCCTGCTCGAACTGGGCGTTCAAATTCCGATAGTCGAGAATGTAGGCATCGACGCCGGTGCCGCCCCGCTGCACTGTGGCGTACGCTCCT
>DATFCF010000336.1:0-5719 GCA_035253445.1 Mycobacterium sp. | reverse complement strand
CCGAGCTCGCCGAGGAGATCGCCCCCGAGTTGCGGGAGACGTTGCTCAAAGAAGCGCGGGCCCTGCTGTCGGGTTATTACCGGCTCGAGGATCCGACGCGCTTCGATCCGCAGAGCTGCGAACAACGCGTCGAGGTCGAGTTGTCCGACGGCACCCTGCTGCGCGGTTTCGTCGACCGGATCGACGTCGCCGCCACCGGCGAGTTGCGCGTTGTGGACTACAAGACGGGCAAAGCCCCGCCGGAGGCGCGCGCGCTGGCCGAGTTCAAGGCCATGTTCCAGATGAAGTTCTACGCCGTCGCGCTGCTGCGGTCGCGGGGTGTGCTGCCCGCCCGGTTGCGGCTGCTGTATCTGGCCGACGGCCAGATACTCGACTACTCCCCCGACCTCGACGAGCTGCTCCGTTTCGAGAAGACCCTGATGGCGATTTGGCGCGCCATCCAATCCGCCGGTGTGACAGGCGATTTCCGCCCGCATCCGTCGCGGCTGTGCGACTGGTGTGCCCACCACTCGCACTGCCCTGTCTTCGGAGGCACACCGCCTCCATATCCGGGTTGGCCAGAAAAGCTCGACGAGGGGTCGGCCTCCGAAGACGACACAGTGCTGCGTTCCGCGGAGCCGGCTGCGTGACCGGCTGTCACTACCGTCGACTACAGGCCGATGGTGAGTTTCAAATATTCGAATCCACTGACGGCACCCGCAGCAACTGGGATCCCGAAATCCAGCACGGCTCACCGCCGCTGGCGCTGATGACCAAGCTCGTCGAGGAGCTCGCCGGGGATACCGGATTGCGGGTCGGGCGATTGACCCTGGACATTCTTGGCGCGATCCCCGTTGTGCCCGTGCGGGTTCGCGCCTGGGTGCAGCGACCCGGTACGCGCATCTCGATGATGGCCGCAGAGATGTCGGCGCAGCGTCCGGACGGCAGCCACCGCGCGGTCGCGCGGTTGACCGCCTGGCTACTGGCCCCCAGCGACACCGCCGACGTCGTCACCGATCGCTATCCCCCGCTGGTCGAAGGTGATTCGATTGCGGTGCCGCACAGCTGGGAAGGGGCAACGGGATACCTCGAGGCGGTGAGCTGGCGAAGGCAGCACACCGCTGAGGGCGAGGCCGCCGTCGTATGGCTTAGTCCGCTCGAGCACTTGGTCGACGACGAGGTGATGACCGACCTGCAGCGGCTGGCGCTCGTGGCCGATTGCGCCAACGGCGCCGGAGCCGCACTGGATCCCGAAAATTTCATGTTCATGAACACCGACACCGTCGTGCACCTACACCGGTTGCCCACAGGCAATGACTTCGGGCTGCGGTCACGCGCGTCGATCGGCCCGGACGGCATTGGCGTGACAAGCGCGGAAATCTTTGACCGCCAAGGGTTTATCGGGAATGTGGCGCAGACGCTATTGGTGCAGCGCCGCCCATGACCGACGATTTGCTTTGGCAGTTCGACCTCGCCTGGGCGTTGGCCGACCTGCATCTGTCGGCGCTCGTCGACGATGACTTCCTATGGCAGCCTGCGCCACTGTGCTGGACGGTACGTCCCGACGCCGCGGGTGTGTGGCGACCCGACTGGGCCGACGACGAGCCCGACCCGATGCCGGTGCCCACGATCGGATGGCTGGCGTGGCACATCCAATGGTGGTGGTCGACGGCCATCGACCACCTGACCGGTGCGACGCCCCGCGACCGCACGGACGTCACCTGGCCGGGCAACGGCGGCGACGCCGTGGCGCACCTACGCGAGTTGTCCGCGAGCTGGCGTGACGTCCTCGCCGCCGCGGGCGACCTGAATGCGCCGTCGTCGTTTCCTTGGGGCGCCGATGCCGGACGCACCGTCGCGCACACCGTGCTGTGGGTCAATGTCGAACTGACCAAGAACGTCTCGGAGATCGGCCAGCTGCGCCTGCTCCGTGCCGTCTGCGGCTGACGTTTATATTTGCTTGCATCTATATAGATGTACTGCAATACTAATGGGCATGGATGTCTTCGAAGCGGTCGTCGAACCGAGTCGCCGCGCGCTGCTCGACGCGCTTCTCGACGGTGAACGCACCGCGGGCGAACTCGTCGAGACCCTGCCAGGCCTGACACAGCCGACGGTGTCACGGCATCTGCGGGTACTGCGCGAAGTCGGCCTTGTCGAGGTCCGCCCCGACGCCCAGCGCCGGATCTATGCACTGCGCTCCGACGGACTCGTCGCGATCGACAACTGGATCGACCGCTACCGCCGCTACTGGGCCGATCACCTCGACGCCCTTGAGCGACACCTGAAAGCAACCCATCGGGAGCCGAAATGACCAGGCGCGAAGGACGACTCACGATCGAGGGCGACCGAGCCGTGCTCACCTTCGAGCGCAGGCTGCCGTATCCCATCGAGGCGGTGTGGTCGGCGATCACCGATCCGGCGCACCGCAACCAGTGGATGGGCGAAACGACGATCGATGCACGCGAAGGCGGCATGATCGAGATGGTGCCGTCCGGCCCGCCGCAGCCGCCGGAGCAGAAGCGAATGACCGGACGCATCCGGGTATGGGATCCGCCGCACGTCTTCGAACACGAATGGCACCAACGGATCATCGAGGACAGCGTGGTTCGATACGAACTGTCGGCCGACGGAGACGGCACACTGCTGCGGTTCAGTCACCGCGGACTCGGCGTCCGCAACGCACAGGGATTCCTGCCAGGCACTCACGCGTTCCTCGACCGCATGGAAGCTCACCTCGCAGGCGAGACACTGCCGAATTGGGCCGAGCGCTACCGCGAGGTCGCACAATCAGCGAAAGGGCAATAGCATGCAGCACAACGGTTCCCATATCGCCGCACCAGAATTGGCGATCGCCTACCACTCAGGATTCGGGCACACCGCGGTGCTGGCCGACGCCGTCGCCGCGGGTGCCCGCGAGGCCGGCGCCGGCGTGAACGTCATCGCCGTCGACCGCATGACCGATGCGCAGTGGGACCTGCTCGACAGCGCGGACGGCATCGTGTTCGGCTGCGCGACCTATATGGGCAACGTATCGGCGGGCTTCCAGACATTCGCCGAACAAACCGGACGGCGCTGCCTCAACGGCAGCTGGCGAGACAAAGTCGCCGCCGGGTTCACCAACTCGGGAGCCAAGAGCGGCGACAAGGTCAACACCCTGGTGTCGTTGGCCGTCTTCGCCGCCCAGCACCACATGCATTGGGTGAATCTGGGTTTGGGCGCGGGCTGGAACAGCTCGACAGGCAGCGAAGACGACCTGAACCGGCTCGGGTTCTGGCTGGGCGCCGGCGCGCAGACCGATGTCGACGCCAATCCGGACCAGCTGCACCCGTCCGATGTGCGGACATGCCACCATCTCGGCCACCGGGTCGCGCTGGTGACGCGTCAGCTCAACATCGGCAGGACCGCTACTGCAGCGGCTTCAGCTCCTGCAGCATCGTCGGGACCAACTCGCTGACCGTCGGGTGGATGTGCATGGTGCGCGAGATCGCGGTGTAGGGCTTCTTGGCCGTCATGATGTCGAGGATGGAGTGGACGACCTCGTCGCCGCCGACGCCGAGAATCGCCGCACCGAGGATTTCCTCGGTCTCGGCGTCGACAACCACCTTCATGAAACCCTGGGTTTCGCCCTTCTCCACCGCACGCCCGACCCGTGTCATGGGCCGCTTGCCCACCAACGCTTTTCGGCCTGATTTGCGCACCTGGTCGACCGTCATGCCTGCGCGGCCCAGCGGCGGATCGATGTACAGCGCGTAGGTGGTTATCCGATCGCTCACTCTGCGCGGGTCGTCGTCAAGCAGGTTCGCCGCGACGATCTCGAAATCGTTGTACGAGGTGTGGGTGAACGCCCCTCGTCCGTTGCAGTCACCCATCGCCCAGATGTGCTCGACGTTGGTGCGCAGCTGGTCATCGACGACGATGAAGCCGCGGTTGTCGGTCGTCACCCCGGCCTTGTCCAGTCCCAAATCATCGGTATTGGGTGCACGTCCCACCGCGACCAATAGGTGTGTGCCCGCGATGGGTTCGGCGCCATCACTGGGAACGACTTCGAATCCGTTGTCGCGCTTGGTGAACCGAATGGCGTCAGCGCCTACGACGACGTTGATTCCTTCGGCTTCCAGAATCTCCTTGATGGCCGCCGAAACGTCCTCGTCCTCCCTGGACGTCAGGCGGGGACCCTTTTCAATCACCGTGACACGCGCTCCGAACCGGCGGTACATCTGTGCGAACTCGAGGGCGATATAGCTGCCACCGATGATCACGAGGTGCTCTGGGAGCGTGTCGAGTTCCATGATCGACACGTTGGTCAGGTAATCGATGTCGGATAGGCCGGGCATGTCGGGCGCCACTGCGCGGCCGCCGACGTTCAGGAAAATCTTGTCGGCCTCCAGCACCTGCCCGTCAACGCTGAGCGTGTGCGGGGTTTCGAAGCGGGCGTGCCCGCGGATGAACGTGCATCCGTCCATCCCGTCGATCCACGACTCGAGACCGTGGCGGTCATCGAGCATGACTTTGTCCTTGCGCGCCTTCACCTTCGCCATATCGACGGTGATTTCGCCTGTGCCAACGCCGTATTCGGCGCCCCGCCGGGCCAGATGAGCCGCGTGGGCGCTGGCCACCAGCGTCTTGGTCGGGATGCAGCCGTAGTTGACGCAGGTGCCGCCGACCAGTTTGCGTTCGATCAGACCGACTTTCTGGCCCGCCTGTGTGAGCCTGCCTGCCAGGGGTGGGCCCGCCTGGCCCGCGCCGACGATGATCGCGTCGAATTTGTCTGACACCGTGCGCCGTTCAGAGGAGGCTGACGAGGAACGCCACGAGGAATCCGCCGCCGACCGCGACGACGTCTTCTGCGATGGCGACCGGCCGGTCCTTCCCGCCGTTACGGGCGACAAGGCGCTGACGCGCTTCGGCGCCGCCGAGCGTGCCGAGGACGGCGCCGATGATGCCGGCACCGATGGCGCTGAACGTGTGGAAGAAGGCGCTGCCGATGACCGCTCCGGCGAAGGCGCCCATGATGAGTCGGGTGGCGAACTGTGGGGTGGTCTTGCGGCTCGGCGTATTGGGCAGCTGATCGGTGACCAGCTCGACCAACAAGAAAATCGTCAGGACAGTGACGGTGATGGGGTGAGCTACCCACTCGGACCATTTGCCGTCGACGTCGATCCAGCCAAGGGCCGCACCCCAGGCCACCACCGCCGGAGCAGTCAACGCTCGCAGACCGGCGATGACGCCGATCAGCACCGCGAGCAGCAGAACCAGGACATGCGTCATTAGGACCTCCCGACCGTGAAAACGACACCCGGACGCTAACACGCAAATTGACGCCGGTCGCGGCAAATCAGAAGCGGCAGAACCTGATGTCGGAGGCCAGGATCGCCTTGGCGCCGATCGCGGCGAGTTCGTCCATGATGGCGTTGACGTCGCGACGCGGTACCAGCGCACGCACCGCGACCCACGCCGGGTCGGCGAGCGGGGCGATGGTCGGCGACTCCAGCCCCGGCGTGACAGCGGTCGCGGCGTCGAGCACGGTGCGCGGGCAGTCGTAGTCCAGCATCAGATACTGCTGGCCGAACACCACGCCCTGAACCCGCGCCGCCAGCTGATCGCGGGCGGCCGCGCTTTCGGGGGTGGCTTTTTCGCTTTCGATCAGCACCGCCTCCGAATCGCACAGCGAATCGCCGAAGGCCACGAGGTCATGGAGCCCGAGTGTGCGGCCCGAGCCCACCACGTCGGCGATGGC
>DATFCF010000335.1:0-2616 GCA_035253445.1 Mycobacterium sp. | reverse complement strand
CTCATCGGTGACCGTCGCGTCGAGATGCGCTCTCCGGACGAGGTACTCGATCTTCCACGCCACGGGTGGCGTCGGCTCGTCCCAAGCCGGGACGATGGCGCAGGATCGAGGGAGGTCTTCGCCGCACCGCACGGGCAGGTCTCGGAAGCGTGGACACTGGTGTTCCTCAGCGATTCAGCTGGTGCCTGGAGGGTTAGCACGCACCCGGGTCCGATCCGAGTGCATCGTTGCCGGGCGGCCCGCCGCGTTGGTCTGGAGTTGCGCTGGCCCGGCGAGTTCACCTGCAAGGCGGGTGCGCTCCCTGGAGTGTCGATCGACCTGGTGAATGCCGGAGACAGGATGTGGGTGAACTATGCAGGGGACCACATGACCGTCCACGGTTGGGTGCTCGATGAGGAGGGCGAGCCGATGAAGCCGGGGCTGTCGTTGTTCTCACAGGCACCGACGCTGCCCGACATTGAACCCGGCGATCGGATATCTCTGCGGGTCGATATCGCTACGCGCGATATCGAGGACTTTCCTCCCGGCCGCTACGCGGTCATCGCCGAACTCCATGACTTGGGCCTGACGTCGAGTCCGGGAACGTTAATCCTGGTTGACCCAACCCCTGGCACCTAGTCGACGATCGCTCATCGATCCGCTACCGACACGGTGGGATGGATCGGCGTCGTTTCAGTGTCGCTGGTAGATCTCACGGCGATGCCCAACGGTCAAGACAAGCACCAAGAGCCGCTCGTCCACGATCTCGTAGACGATTCGGTAGTCACCGGTTCGCACGCGCCACTCCCCATTGCCACCGACCAGGCGCGTCGCTGCCGGCGGCCGCGGCTCGGTGGCAAGTAATTCGATGGCCGCTTGCACTCGTCGGCGCACCTGCGGATCGAACTTGCGCAACTGCCGTGCTGCGGCAGGGGTCAATGAGACCTCGTAGATCATGCGAGGCCGAGATCGGCCTTGACCTCATCCCACGGTATCGGCGTCTCCCCAGTCGACTGCATCTCGGCGCGCGCCTGCTCAGCGGCGCGAATGTCGGCCATGTCCTCTGCCAGCTCGAGGAGACGATCGAGGTCGTCGGCATCGATGACAGCCGCTACCCGACGTCCGCGGCGAGCGACGTAGACGGGCTGGTGGTCGGACCGAGCGCGATCGATGATCGCTGCCAGGTGGGTGCGTGCATCGGAGATGCTGAGAGCAGCGGCATCAGACATGTACTAATTGTACATCTAGGTAGGAATAAGTTCGAAAGATTCGCATTTTGTACAGACGGGGCTGGTAAGAAGCCGACACCGCGGTCCGGCGGCATCGCCATAATGCCTCGCAAAGCTGTTGCCGAACCTGGGCCGAGATCGGCGCTGCCGTGTCGGCTCACAACCGACCGCTGCAGTGAGCCTGTCACCGGTAGACGATCCCGTTCCGGGACGAGCGTCGACGGCGGCCGGACATGTGCTCGGCGCCGAACTCGTCCCGCTGGTGGTTCTTCAATCGAACTCCCGGAACTCGCGAGGCGTGGCCCTCCCCGTGCGCCCATTCGTTGGTACAGAGCTTTGCCGGTGACCTCCCGTCAGGCTGCACCGGCCGCTGCTGATCGAGGCGCAGTCGGAGCCGTAATCTTTTGGTTGACCAGCATGTTGAGCGAGACACCCTGCTCTTCAGCTTCGATCGCCAGGGTCCGGTGCACCTGCGGGGAAGTGCGCACCATGAACTTGCCACTGTAGGGCCGATCCGCGATCGGGACTGGCGGTTGCTCGCCGGTCAACGCCATGTCCTCGAGCACTTCACGGACGACACCGATGACACCGTCGAGTGCTTCGGCCTGCGTTTCCGCCAACCAGGACAACGACGGGAATTCGGCGACGGCCCCGACGAACTCTCCGTCGTCCTCCGACCAGGTCACCCGATAGGTGTAGTGCGATGCGTCAGCCATTGTCAGCCTCCTTCGTGAGCTTGTCGTAGGCGATGACGACCTGGCCGACCTGATAAGGCTTAGCCTTGCCGCCGCTGCCTTTCTGGATGTTCACTCGCGGGTCGCCCGCCCACGGCATCTTGAACACCGCGTGCGAGGTGCCGCGCTGCCGCGGTTCCCCGAAGATTTCGCAGCAGAAGTTGAACAGCTCGGTGTAGGTCACGCTCTGTGGGCTCGCCCTCATCTTCGCGATCAGCTTCGACTGCTTCGACACACCGGTATAGTATCACCGGCGATACCACGTACGGTACGTGTTGGCGAGCGCGAAGCGGGGAGTCGGAGGCATCAATGCCGAAGGTTCGCATCGAAACACTGCTGGTCAGGTGCTTCGACTGCGGTATCGCTGCTATTACACGCGCCGGAAGACGATCCCCAACCGGCCAGCGATTCTCCGACATACCCGTCGGTGATCGCACTTCTCGCCGAAGGCGGAGGCGCGGATCAGATCGGCACTATCGCTTCGTCGAGAGCACGAGCTGGGGGGATTTCCAAGACGACGCGCGTGCGGTCGAGCCCGATGGCGGGCCACCGGTACTCGATTTCGAGGGAGGTGCCCGTCGGGCGTCCATTGATGACATAGGAGAACTCGCGGACGTAGTGCCCTTCCTCGGTGTGTGGATTCTGGCTCGACCGCTCTGTGTAGATGTTCAGAT
>DATFCF010000334.1:0-6048 GCA_035253445.1 Mycobacterium sp. | reverse complement strand
CGCGCCGCCGCGTTCTGCCAGTTGTGCAGTGACCGCTGCGGCACCTCGGTGACGAGCCATTGCCAGGCTTGGCGCGCGACGGGGTCGAGCCCCGCGGCGGTGGCGTTCTGCGCGTACGCCCGCACACCGACCACGTACGGGAAGTACAGCGAGTTGTAGTAGCGCCATTGCTCGGTCGTGCCGAAGTCGCCGCCGTCGCGGGGCTTCAGCCGCGCAATGCGATCGGCCAGTAGCGCTTTGAGCTCGTTGGCCCGCTCCAACGGCTGGTCGGGTGCACCCCGCGCAGCGAGCCGCTCGTCGATGATCGGTAGCGCGGTCAGCGGGCTGGCCACAAGCTTCGACAGGTCGCCATAGTGGCCGAGCGCGCGGCGGGTGAGCCGGGCGAACGTGTCCTCGTCGACACCGTCGAGCGGGCTGCTCGACCGCAGCGGCAGCGCCGCCTCAGTGCGACGAAGCGCGGCCCGGTCGGCGCGCAGGGCGGGTGAGCGCGAGAACGCCACCCGGTCGAGCACGCCGGCCAGCGGGTCGGCCAGCACATTGATCGCGATCGCGATCGCCAGGCTGGTGAACAACAGCACCGTCAGCGCGGTCTGCCCGCCCGTAACGGCCAGCCCGATCAGCGCCTGCCCGCCGAAGAGCAGCGCCACCACGGCCGTCGCCGCGAACGAGCGCAGCATGTCCGCCCGCAGGGCCTGACCTTCGTCGAACGCATCCCCGATGGCCACCGCGAGGCCGAGTAGCGCGACGTCGCATCCGGTGGACGCCAACGCAAGCCAGCTCGGCACCAGCCCGAGCGGGATGATCAGGATCGCGTTGCCCAGCGCGAAGAACAGCGTGGCGATCACGACGAAAGTCACCACCGGTTGCGGCGGCTTGACCAACACGGCCTTGACCAGCGCGCCCAACGTGGACAACGAGATGGCCGCGATCATCACCCAATGCCCAAGCCGCAGAGGACCTTCCACGCTGCCCGCCATCGCAGCGCCGACGAATGCCAGCGTCGCCACACCGGCCACCAGCGCGATCTCGCCGGCGCGGCTGCGCCAGGTTTCGTAGGACCGGGACAGTTCGACGAGCACCGCGAACCACGCGATGCCCGGCATGGCGACCAGATAAATCTCGATGCGGCCGAGCAGATCGAACCCACTTTCGATGCGCACGGCGTCAAGGGCGACCACCAACGCGAAGCTCGTCAGGCCGATCGAGGCCAGCACCAGGACGGGCTTACGGGGGTCACGGGCCAGCAGATAGAGGCCCAACCACCAGCTGAGCGCAAAGACCATCGCCGACAGCGCAGCCATGCCTCAAGTGTGTCATGCGCTGTGGCGGGAGTTACATACCGTAGCGGCGGTGCCGCACGGTGTAGTCGCGCAGCGCACGCAGGAAGTCCACCCGCCGAAACGCCGGCCAGTAGGCCTCCGTGAACCACATCTCCGAGTAGGCGCTCTGCCAGAGCAGGAAGCCGGAGAGGCGCTGCTCGCCCGAGGTGCGGATGACGAGGTCCGGGTCGGGCTGGCCGGATGTGTAGAGGTTCTCCGAGATGGCGTCGATGTTGACGGCCTCGATCAGCTGGTCGCCGGTCGCGCCGTTGGCCAGTTCCTTGCCCAGCAACGCACGGACGGCGTCGACGATCTCCTGGCGCCCGCCGTAGCCGACCGCGAGGTTGACATGGAAGATCCCAGCAGCCGCTTCCGATTGCGTCGATTCGACGGCGTCGCGCAGCCGCCGCGCCGGCTCCTCCCCGATTAGCTCGAGATCGCCGACCGTGCGCACGCTCCACCGGTTGGCGGGTGCGCAGATCTCCTCGACGACGTCGGTGATGATTTCGATGAGCGAGGACAATTCATCGGCATCGCGCTGCAGGTTTTCGGTGGACAGCAGGTACACGGTGGCCATCTCGACACCGGATTCCTGACACCAGCGCAGCATTTCGGCGATTTTGCGGGCGCCCATCCGGTAGCCGTAGCTGACATCGTCGTGACCCTCGTCACGTGCCCATCGTCGGTTACCGTCGCACAGCACCGCGATGTGGCGGGGCAGTTGAGATTTGGACCGCGCCAGCTCCTGGCGCAACCGCATCTCGTAGAGCCGGTAGGCCGGTTCCTTGAGCCGCGGGGGAATGATGTCCACGAAGATCCAGACTACTGTGGCCATCGAGAAGCCCCATGGCATTAGTGGAGGTGGAATGACAGCTCGCACCGACACAACCGATCCCGGGCAGGTACACAAAGCGCACGGGCACGCCGAAGACTTCCCAGAAGCCGTCGTCGACGGCGTCGAAAAGTTCTTCCACAAGCCGCGGGCGCGCGGCTGGATCCACGTCTACGCCGCCGTGGTGGCCTTCATCGCAGGCGCTGCGCTGGTGGCGGTGTCGTGGTCGCTCGAGTCGACCAGCGCCGGGATCGCCACCCTCATCTATACGTTCACGATCGTGGCGATGTTCGCGGTCAGTGGCACCTATCACCGGGTGCACTGGACATCGCCGACGGCCCGCAAGTGGATGAAGCGCGCGGACCACTCGATGATCTTCGTCTTCATCGCGGGCAGCTACACGCCGTTCGCCCTGCTCGCGCTGCCGCAGGAAGACGGCATGCCGCTGCTCTGGATCGTCTGGAGCGGGGCACTCGCGGGCGTATTGCTCAAGATGTTCTGGCCGTCGGCACCCCGGTGGGTCGGCGTGCCGCTGTATCTGCTGCTGGGCTGGGTCGCGGCGTGGTTCGTGGTGCCGATCATGCACGGCGCGGGCGTTGCCGCGTTGGTGCTGCTGGCCGTCGGCGGCGCGCTCTACAGCGTCGGCGGCGTGCTCTACGGGCTCAAGTGGCCGAACCCGTGGCCGACGACGTTCGGCCACCACGAGTTCTTCCACGCCTGCACCGCAGTGGCAGCGATCTGCCACTACATCGCGATGTGGTTCGCCGTCTTCTAGCTTGCGATTTCGGCGCGGTTATCCACGCTGAGCGACGGTTTGCGCGCCCAAATCGCTACAGCTGGGTGACGTTCTCCGGGCCCCAGTAGGCCTTCATCGACGCGATCTTGCCGTCGTCGTCGAACGTCATGACGCTGATGATGTCGATTCGCATGCCGTTGTCGCCGAAATCGATTGCAAGCGTCCAGTGGAACGCCGCCTCGTTGCCGAGCGCGCGCAATGTCACGACATCGGTTTGCGCCGTCACGTTCTCGAGGTTGGCGTAGAAGCCGCGGATCGCCGCACGGCCGATGTGCACCTCTCCCCCGACCGGATCCTCGACGGTCGCGTCGTCGGCGTACAGGGCGGCGATATCGTCCGCCTGCCCCTTGCTGACCAGTTCGAGGTAGTGGGTGACGGTCTGCGTGATTTGCTCGGCGCTCGGCATGGCGTCGAAGCTACACGCGAGCACCCAGCGCGGCAGCGAGTTGCTCAGTGGTGGTGACCGGCAGGTCGCACACCCGGCCGCGACACACGTAGGCGGCGTCGGCGTCATCGACCCGGTCGCGGTCGCGCAGCAGCTCTGCGGAGTTCACCGGACCGCCGATGACGACGGCGCCGCCGGGTGCCATCGTGCGCGCCGCCGCAAGCAGCTCCGATCGTGCGGAATCACAGGCCACCGCGATCTGGATGGGCCCGCGCACCGCGGCCTCGGCGACGGCCAGCCAGTGTCCGCCCGAGCGCGGCGATCGCGCCAGGATGGGACTCGCACTGGCCAGCGTGGCGTCGGCAGCCTGCGCGTAGCGCTCGGCGAGTTCCGCGGGCGCCAGATGGGCCGCCAGCTGCAGGGCCTCGGCGATCGACGACGCACCTGACGGTGTCGCGCCGTCGAGCGGGTCGGCGGGCCGCACCATCAGCTGCTCGGCGTCGTCGGCGCTGTCGTACCAGCGACCAGGTCGGTCCGGGTCGGTGAAATGGTCCAGCGCGGCGTCGATCAGCGCCGTCGCCGCGTCAAGCCAGGACGCCTCGCCGGTCAGCTGATGCAGCGTCAGCAGGCCGGTGGCCAGCATCGCGTAGTCCTCGAGGATTGCCGCACTGTCGCCGACCCGGCCACCAAGGCTGGCACGGCGCAACCGGCCATCGACGACGTGCAGATCCACCAGCCCGCGAGCGCATTGCGTTGCCGCATCTAGGAATTGGGGATCATCGAGCGCCACAGAAGCCTCGGCGAGCGCCGTGATCGCCAACCCGTTCCATGCGGTGACGACTTTGTCGTCGCGTCCGGGCTGGGGGCGGGTGAGCCGAGCGGCGAACAGCGCCGCGCGCACCCGGTCGAACCGCCCCAGGTCGTCGGGATCGGCAAGCAATTGCAGCACCGAGCTGCCGCGCTCGAACGTTCCGGCGTCGGTGACGTTGAAAACCGAAGCGGCCCAACGCCCGTCGTCGTCACCGAGTACTTCACTCAACTGCGCGGGCGTCCAGACGTAGGTCAGACCCTCGTGACCGTCGGTGTCG
Organism: Mycobacterium sp.; assembly: GCA_035253445.1. Taxonomy (GTDB): domain Bacteria; phylum Actinomycetota; class Actinomycetes; order Mycobacteriales; family Mycobacteriaceae; genus Mycobacterium. Next base: position 1,628 of record DATFCF010000334.1, on the reverse strand, counting down.
GCGTCCAGCGACGAGGTGAACATGCCGTCGGCACCCAGCTCGTCGAGCATGAAGCGTGCCGTCTCACGGGTAACCCTGCGCGCCAACGGGTTTGACGTACGACGGGCCCAATGGGCGTACACCCGCAGAAGTAGCGCGTTGTCGTAGAGCATCTTCTCGAAATGCGGCACCACCCAGTACGCATCGACGCTGTAGCGGGCGAACCCGCCTGCCAGCTGGTCGTAGATGCCGCCGCGGGCCATCGCCGCGCAGGTCCGCTCGACTGTCTCCAGCGGGAGTATGTCGCCGGTCCGTTCGTGGCTGCGCAGCAGCGCTTCCAGCAATGCCGACGGTGGAAACTTCGGTGCGCCACCAAATCCGCCCCGCCGCACGTCCTCGTCCTGTAACACCGCCGCGACAGCGTGGTCGCACAGCGCTGGCTGCACCGGCGGCCCACCTCCAGGTAATCCGGAGGCCATCGACCGTAGCTCGTCGGCGATGCGATCGGAGGCCTGCTCGACGTCGTCGCGGCGGGTACGCCACGTCTCGGAGACCGCGGCGAGCAACTGCAGGAAGTTCGGCTTCGGGTAATAGGTGCCGCAGAAGAACGGCCTACCGTCGGGAGTCAGGAAGCAGGTCATCGGCCAGCCACCCTGACCGGTCAACGCGACCGTGGCGTTCATGTAGACCGCGTCGAGGTCCGGCCGCTCCTCGCGGTCCACCTTGATGCAGACGAACCCGTCGTTCATCGCCGCGGCAACCTGCTCGTCCTCGAACGACTCGTGGGCCATCACATGGCACCAGTGGCAGGCCGCGTACCCGATCGACAGCAGAATGGGCACGTCTCGCGATGCCGCCTCGGCGAGCGCCTCCGGAGTCCACTGCTGCCAGTGCACCGGGTTGTCGGCGTGCTGGCGCAGGTAGGGACTGGTCGCCTCGATCAGTGTGTTAGCCACCGGGCTCCCGCGGCTTACGCCCGGTATCCGCGTCGCCCTCTATGCCGACAGTGCCGTCGTCGGCGGTCTGGTCTTGCTCGGGGCTGTCGCGGTCGAACGACTCCGGCAGCTTGCGCAGGTGCCGGTTCATCGACCGGACCAGAAAGAACGTTCCGACGAGCAGCAGCACGAGGACCAACAGTCCGACCGGGCTGGCCTTGCCGAAGTCCGGGCCCGTATCGCGGGGCTGCCCGTCCTCGGCGAGTAAGCCGACGATGAGCATCATCGTGTCGTTCACGTGTGGTTCTCGATTCCACCGAACAGGTCGGTCTCCGGCAGGGATACCCGCACCCGCGCCCGGGCAAGCTCGTATTCCTCAGTCGGCCATAACCGTTGCTGCCATTCGATGGGCGCCTGGAAGAAGTCTCCGGTCGGGTCGATCTGGGTGGCGTGCGCACGCAATGCGTCATCGCGCTGGGCGAAGTACTTCGCGCACTCCACGCGGGTGGTCACCCGGTTGGCGAACGGGTCGTGCTCGGGATCCCAGTGTTTGAGCCACTTCTCGAACGGACCCTGCTGGCCGTGTTTGGCGAACTCGTCCTGCAACAGCTGCATGCGCTTACGCAGAAAACCGTGGTTGTAATAGAGCTTCATCACTTCCCACGGCTCGCCGGCATCGGGGTATCGCAGGTAGTCGGCGGCAGCCTCGTAGGC
>DATFCF010000333.1:0-2212 GCA_035253445.1 Mycobacterium sp. | reverse complement strand
ATTGCCGGCAGTATCAGCTCGGCGCCGGGAGCCGACAGCAGTCGCAGGGTCCAGCCGACATCCGGACCAAGGCCGCCGCTGCTGATGAGAACCAGCCGCTGGCAGTAATCCGGGTGTTGGTAGACGAATTGCATGGCCACGCCGCCGCCGAGGGATTGGCCGACGACCGTCGCCTGGGAAATGCCCAGCTCGTCGAGCAGGTCTCGCAGCCACACCGCGAATGCGCCGAGTGAATAGTCGCCCCGCGGCTTGTCGGTTTTTCCGTGCCCCAGCAGGTCAGGTGCGACCACGCGATACCTGCGCGACAGCTGGGGGATCACCGCGCGCCACGTCTCGGAACTGCCGGCCATGCCATGGATCAGTAACAGCGCTTCGTTGCCGCTGCCGACGTCCTGGTATGCAACCCGATCGCCGTGCAGCTCCAGATACTTCATCTCCGCCATGCCGGGTGGACCCCCTCGTTGTATCCGGTCACTGTCTACCCTCAAACCGGGTCAAGTAAAGCCACGTCGGCCGATATCCACGCCGCTCATAGAGGCGGATGGCGTCGCGATTGCCGGCCAGCGCCCCCAGTATCAGGTCGTCGACGCCCTGCGCGGCGAGGTGCTCTTCGAGCCTGTTCAACAGTTCGGAGCCCAGCCCGCTGCCACGGTATTGCGGTAGGACGCTTAATGATTCGATCTCGCCGATGCGTGAGCCGGTCGCCCACGTGTCGGGAATCCATGTCTCGTCAACCGGGACGACGTGCGCGAGCCCGTAACCCACCGCCGCATCGTCGATGACGGCGATCAACAGCAACGTGTCCGACTTGGCCAGCAGTTCTTCGTACAGCGTGCGCCGGACACGCCAGGTTTCGTCGTCGCTGACGTAGGGCGCCAGATCCGGCATGGTTTCCGCGTGCCGGTGGTGGACCGCCACCCACAGCGGCCCGACGAGATCCAGGTCCTCGGTGCTGCCCGTGCGCAGTCGCCATTCGGTGGTCACCAGGCCACGCTAGCGGGCGGTTCGCCGGTCAGACCTGCTTCACCCCGTCGGCCACCGCGTGAAGTTTGTCCGGATTGGCCACGTTGTGCACCGTGGCGATGCGCCCGTCGGCGTCAAGGTCGACGGTGATGGTGGCGATGACGCGACCGGCGCCGCTCATGACAATCCCCGGGCCGCCATTGATGTCGACGAGTTCTGCTGTCATGTCAGCGATTTCGACACCCTCGTACGGTCGTTTGACATTCCCCGCGATCCACCTGGCGACGTTGGCCGCGCCGAGTATCGGACGCATCGCCTGGCGGACCTTTCCGCCGCCGTCGGTCCACAGCGTGACGTCCGGCGCCAGCAGGTCCATGAGCTGGTTGATGTCACCACCTACGGTGGCGGCGAAGAACCGTTCGGTGGCTTCGCGCTTCTTCGCGCGGTCGGTTTCGAACCGCGGCCGCCGCGCTTGGACGTGCTCACGAGCGCGATGCGCCGCCTGGCGCACCGCGGACTCGGAACGGTCGACGGCGTCGCCGATCTCGGCGTAGCTGAAGTCGAACACCTCCTTGAGGACGAACACCGCGCGCTCCAGCGGGCTGAGCGTCTCCAGCACAACCAGCATCGCCATCGACACCGACTCGGCGGCGGCAACGTTCTCGGCGGCATCGGAGTCGGTGAGGATCGGCTCCGGAAGCCATGGGCCGACATAGGTTTCGCGCTGACGGCGGGTGGAGCGCAGCCGCTCCATCGACAGATTCGACACGATCCGAGCGAGATACGCCCTGGGATCGGATACTTGCGAGCGATCATCGGCCGACCACTTGAACCACGCGTCCTGGACGACGTCCTCGGCGTCCGCGGCGGAGCCGAGGATGCGATAGGCGACCGAGAACAACAGGTTGCGGTGGTCGGCGAACGTCTGCTGGTCGGTGTTCATCGCGTCGACCGGCCACCGCGGCGCCACGTCGCCGCACCAAGCGCGGGCAGCGCCTTGATGAGGCGGTACGTGGTCCACGGGCTGGAGCTCACCGTCTCTTTGTACGCGACGGCCAACCGGCCGGCCAAGTGGAACCGGGCTGGGCTGTCGTCGGCGTGGGTGAACTGGATGACGCCGTCGTTGCGGCCGAGGCTGACCGGCTGATGCACATAGCCGAAACGGAACCTCTTGGGCTGCTTGCCTTTCAGCTCGCGGGCAATAGATGCCGCCGCATGCAGCGCGGTTGGGATACCGCTCTGACAGGTG
>DATFCF010000332.1:0-2577 GCA_035253445.1 Mycobacterium sp. | reverse complement strand
CAGCCGTTGTAGCCGTACGCGATCTTCGGCTTGACCTCGAGGATGCGCACCTCGAGCACGTCACCGGAATCGGCGCCCTCGACGAACACCGGTCCGGTGAGAATGTGACCGCCGGGTCCCTTGTCGGTGACCTTGGCAACGATCTCGCGCAGCTCGGGCTCGATGTCGTTAGGCGCGACGCCCGCGCGCTCGAGCCGCTCCGGCGTGTTCGTGAGCATCGTCGTCACATCGATGACGTCGCCGGACGCGATGCGCAGCACCGGCGTCGCTGCTGAGCTGTAGAAGCCGTACGCGACGGTCGTGGGCGACGCCTCGAGCTTGTGCGTGCGGCCTTGCTTCTGGGCATGCGCAGGAAGGGCCGCGAACGCCACCAGGCCGAGAGCAATTCGGGTGCGGATCATCGTCGTGAAGTTGAGGGCTGAATCGAATATGTGCCCGAGGCGCGCCCGCTTGCCGGCTGGCATCGAGTCGTTGGGAACGGAGACTGCCGGAACCTTTGGAAAACGGCCGAATCAACTTGCAAAGGAACCACGGTTTTCAGGAAGACTCGGTACTCAGTACTCGGTACTCGAAACTGACTGGAAACCTGAAGACTGAGGACTGGCTGTATACTGACTCGTTTTAGCAACGCGGGTCAAGTGCAGAAAAGTGTGTAATTCGGCTTCTGGGTGGAGGAATTACGCCGTGCGACGTCGGCGCCTAACGGGTTTCGGGGGGACGGCCACCGCCTGCGGAATGAGATAGCGCCGCTTCGACCACCCGTCGGAGCGGTCGGCCGCCAGCGCGCTCGCCAGCCGCAGATAGCTGGCTTCGTTCGGGAAGATGCGAATCACCCGCGTGCGCCGCCGGATCTCTTCATGCTCGCGCTCGAGGGCATTGGTGGTGCGGAGCCGGCGGCGCGCCTCTGGCTCCGGGAGTTGGTAAAAGCGCAGGGTGTCGTCGAGTGTCGTGGCGAGCCACGCGGCCAGCGCCGGCACACTCGCGCGGACCGCCTGCGCCAGGCGCTGGCCCCGTTGGCTGGCCTCGGCATAGGTCGGGGCCGCCCACACATCGCGCAGGCCCGCGACGAGCTGCTGCTGCCGCGCCGGCGTGCTCACCTTGCTCAGCGCGTTGCGCAGGTAGTGCACCTGACAGCGCTGGTGGGCCGCCTCCGGCCAGTGCCGCCGAATCGCAGTCGTTAGGCCGACGTGCTCATCGCTCACCACGTACCGCACGCCGTGCAGCCCGCGCGCGACGAGATCCCGACACACCGCGCTCCAACTCGCGGCACTCTCCGCGTTGCCGAGCCAACAGCCGAGATATTCGCGATAGCCGTCCGCCCGCACACCCAAGACCCACAAGACCGCGGTCGAGAGCACCTGGCCCTCGCGGCGAATGCGTTCGTAGTGGGCGTCGATCACGAGATACGGGGTGGCTTGGGCGTCGAGGCGGCGCGTGCGCCAAGCGGCCAAAGTGACGTCTAACCGCTTCGTCGCCGCGCTCACGAGCGAGGCGCTCACCCCTTCGCCGCACAGCGTCTCGACCACGCGCCGCACTTTGCGGGTGGAGACGCCTTGGAGATAACACTCGGCGAGGAGGGCGATGAGCGCTTGCTCGTGCCGCTGATAGCGGGTGAAGACGGTGGGAGTGAACAGCGAGGCCCGGTCGCGGGGGACCTGGAGCGTGACGCGGCCGACGCGCGTGACGAGGGTGCGTGCGCGGCTGCCGTTGCGCACCCCGCGGCGGTGGGGCGTGCGTTCATACACGGTCGCGCCGAGGAACTGCGCAAACTGTTGCCGGAGCACGGTCTGCAACATCGTCTCGATCATCCCGCGCAACGCCTCCGGGGCCGCGGCATCACTGGCGGCGACTGCGACGGGTTCCCCCGTGGCCGTGGGTTGCAGGAGGCGACGCAGGCCGCCATCGTTAGGGTTCGACGGAACGGTCATCGGCTATCCTCTGGGCTGTGCGGGGCGCCAACCCCGCTGGTGATTTGGTGATCACCCAGAAGATGGACGGTGGCCGTTTTCGCATCTAGCGAACGACCAGCATCCCCGATTTACACACAATTACGCACACGACCCAGTCGTGAGGAGCGAGTAAGAGTACTGAGTGGACAGTAACTCAGTACTCCATCACCCACCCTACGCCACTTCCTTCTGCGGCAACGGTTGATCGGCCGCCGGCACAAGCCTCGTCGCTGTAATCGCCTGCGTCGGGCAATGCCTAACGAAGTCACCATCGGCCGAGCACCAGTCCACGATCTCGGACTTGGGGTACGCCTTGCCCCGGGCATCCATTGCCATCGACTCCGGCGCAATTGCCGCGCAGAAGCCGCAACCTGTGCACAGGTCGCGATCGACCATCAGCCGATACGCCGCCCGCGGATAAACGCCGCCTTTTGCCGCGAGACACTCCGGTAACTGCGCCAGCGCTTCCACTGCGGCACGGTACCCCTCGGCTATCACCTCCGCGGTATGCGAGAAGCTCAGCCAGCCGACATGCCCGAGTCTCGGGCGAATGAGGAACATCGGCGGGCCGCTCCAATCATTGAGCGGTGACAACTGCAGGGCGTGCATCATCACCGTTGCCGCGCGC
>DATFCF010000331.1:0-6617 GCA_035253445.1 Mycobacterium sp. | reverse complement strand
GAATGAGTAGCGCAGTATCCGAGGTCGATGCGCATCGCGAATTGTCGCGCCCGGAGCCTGATCCTGCGCATGTCGCCGTCATCACCGACCTGCATGTCACCTTCCGCCGCAACGGCCACGACGTGAAGGCCTTACGCGGCGTGTCTCTGGGCATATCGCCTGGCGAGATAGTCGGCCTGGTCGGTGAATCGGGCAGCGGAAAGAGCGTGCTCGGGTTCACCATGCTGGGCCTGCTGCCATCGGACACGCGAGTTCAGGGCGCCGTGCAGGTGGCTGGATCGGACATGGTGGCCGGCGACGCGAAAACGCTGCGAAAGGTGCGTCGGCTCGATCTGGGCGCCATCTTCCAGGATCCGATGACGTCTTTGAACCCGACGATGCGGATAGGCAAGCAGGTTGCCGAGGCCGCGGGCAGCGATGAAGAGGCGTTGAAACTCCTTACCGCGGTCGGTATCCCGGAGCCCGACCGCCGGTTCCGCGCCTACCCGCACGAACTGTCCGGTGGGCTGCGTCAGCGCGTGATGATCGCGATCGCCATCGCCGGTAACCCAGACCTGATCATCGCCGACGAACCGACCACCGCGCTCGATGTCACCGTGCAGGCACAAGTGCTGCGCCTGCTGCAACGGCTGCGCGAGGAGATCGGCTGCAGCATCGTGCTGATCACCCACGACCTCGGAGTGGCAGCGCAGATCTCGGACCGCATCGCGGTGCTCTATGCCGGGCGCATCGCCGAAATCGGGCCTACCGCAGAAGTTCTCGATCAGCCGGCCCACCCGTACACCCATGCTCTGATGCGCTCGCGACTAACCCTGCAGACCGCGCGTCACCGCAGGCTCGCAGCGCTTGCGGGCGCCGTGCCGAGTGCGGTCACCCCGCTACCCGGCTGCGCCTTCGCCCCGCGCTGTGTCATCGCGACGCCGACGTGTGAGTCGTCACCGCCCGATCCGGTCGAAGTCGCGGCCCGCCACGTCAGCGCCTGCGTCCTGCCTCTGGCGGAGGTGTCGGCCCAACTGCGAGACCAAATCGCCGTCGTCACCGAAGAGGTCGACTCCACGGGCGCCTCCGGAGAATCGACCGAACCGCCTGCCGTCGCGCTGCACGACGTGACCAAGGCGTTCTCGGCCGGACGCCGCGGCAAACTGCAAGCGCTGCGCGGCATTTCGCTTACCGTCGGCCACGGTGAATCGGTCGCGCTGGTCGGCGAAAGCGGCTCGGGCAAGTCGACGTTGCTACGCGTCATCGCCGGGTTGGAGAAGGCCACTGCGGGCACCGTCACGCTGGCGGGCGAGCAGGGGCCACAGATGGTATTCCAGGACGCCGGCGCATCGCTGACACCATGGCTTTCTGTCGGTGAGCTGATCGCCGAACGACTCCGGCCAACCGGAATGTCGCGCAGCGACCGCCAGCATGCGGTCGGCCAGGTGCTGCAGCGGGTCGGGTTGCCGATGGACATCGCGAAGTCGCGTGCGGGGCAACTCTCCGGAGGGCAACGTCAACGGGTGTCGCTGGCCCGGGCCACCGTGGTACCGCCTGCGGTCCTTCTATGCGACGAGCCGACCAGCGCGCTGGACGTGTCACTGGCGGCGTCGGTGCTCAACCTGATCGGCGATCTCCGCCGAACCCTAGACATGTCAGTGGTTTTCGTAACCCACGACCTGTCGGTCGCCCGGGTGGTCGCCGACCGGATCGCGGTGATGTACCTGGGCCGGATCGTGGAGATCGGGCCGGCCGACGATGTCATCGCCCGGCCCGCACACCCGTACACGCAAGCGCTTGTCGACTCCATCCCGGATTTGGGCCGCGAATCACGGGTGTTACCAGGCGAACCCGCCAGCCCCCTGACCCCGCCCGCCGGTTGTGCCTTTCACCCGCGCTGTCCGATCTCGAACGAAACCTGTGCCGACACCCAGCTCGACGTCCGCTTGGAGGGCATACCAGGCAACCCGCACCAGGTGGCGTGCATCGAGCGGAAGGCGAGCTGACTTTGGCGATCGCATTTCCCGCGGGCACCTGGTCGCGTAGCCGCGAACGCATCCTGTCGCTACCGAAATCGCCTGCCATGCTGCTCAGTTGGTTGGCAGTCGGCTTGATCCTGGTCGTGACGCTTGTCGCTGTCGCGGTTCCCATCCTCGCGCCCTACGACCCCTTGTTGCCGGTCGGCATGCCGTTGCAGGCGCCCGGTAAGGGCGAATTCCTGCTCGGCACGGACAGCATCGGCCGCGACATCCTGAGTCGCGTCCTCTACGGCATGCGCTCCAGCTGGTTTGCGGCCCTGGTCGTAGTGGCGGTCGGGCTGTTCATCGGAGGGCTGGTCGGCCTGATCGCCGGGACGGCCGGCGGTTGGATCGACGGACTTCTGATGAGGATCACCGATGGGTTCCTGTCACTGCCTGCGCCTGTGCTGGCAATCGCGGTTGTCGCCGCGCTCGGACCGGGATTCGTCCACACCCTGATCGCGGTGTCGATCGTGTGGTGGCCGTTCTACGCACGGCTGGTGCGCGGCGAAGTAGCCCGGCTAGCAGCACGTCCGCACATAGAGGCCGCCAAACTCGCAGGCGTCGGCCCCATTCGGCTGGCCAGGCGCCATCTGTTGCCGGGCGCGGTGCCCAACGCGCTCGTCGCGGCCAGCCTTGATATCGGCACCCTGATCCTCACGTTGGCCGCACTGTCGTTTCTCGGGCTGGGCCAGTCCGCGCCTGCGCCCGAGCTCGGCGCTGACACCGCCCGCAACCTGACGTACTTCCTTCAACAGTGGTGGATTCCGGTTATGCCCGGCATCGGTGTTCTCGTGCTGGCCCTGATCGCCAACATCGCGGGTGACGGCCTGCGCAGTCTGATGAAGACGAGCTAGGGGACAGGTATGAGAAATTTCATCCTGACTCGATTGGGCGCGACGGCGGTGATTCTTGTCGCGCTGACGGCGGTCATGTTTGTGCTGCAGCACATTTCGCCGATGGATCCGGTGAAGGCCCAACTCGGCGCCAATGCGTCGGGAGAAGCGGTCGCCGCCCGTAAGCACGCGCTCGGGCTCGACCAGCCGCTGATCAACCAGTTCTGGCACTACTTGACCGGCGCGGTCAGGGGTGACTTGGGTACCTCGCACCGGACCCGGCACCCGGTGAGCAGTGACCTTGGCGACTTCTTCCCCGCGACACTCGAATTGGCGTTGTACGGCATCGCGCTGGCGCTGATCCTCGCTGCGTTGCTGGCCTTCGGTATGACGCTGAAGTGGCGTGGTTCCGAAGCGCTGCGTGCCGTGTTGTTCACCGGCGCGGCAGCCCCGATGTTCCTGCTCGGCATACTGGGCCTGATCGTGTTCTACCAGCAGCTGGGCTGGGTGCCCGCGAACGGCCGGATAAGTGTGCCCAACCCGCCCGACGGGCCAACCGGCTTGTTGACAATCGACGGGTTGCTCGCCGGGCGGTTGGACGTTGTCACCAACGCGTTGCATCACCTGATCCTTCCGGCCGTCGTGATCGCGCTCGGTCCCGCGGTCGCAATCGGACGCGTGCTGCGCTCCAGCCTGTTGACCGACGCGGACAGCGACTACGCCAGGACCGCAAGGGCCAAAGGCCTTTCCGAGAGCCGAATCATGGTCGGGCATGTGCTGCGCAACTGTGTGGGCGGGGCGTTGTCGATGACAGGGCTACAGGTTGGTCTGATGTTCTCCGGTGTGCTCGTCATCGAGCAGGTATTCGGCTGGCCGGGCATCGGTCAGTACATCGCGCAGAGCATCCCCGTCGCCGACTTTCCCGCCATCGCCGGCGTCACGCTGATGCTGGGCGTGCTCTACGTCGTCATCAACACCGCGGTCGATCTCTTGCAGGCGGCGGCAGATCCCCGAATCGCAGTGATAGGAGGTTAGGTGCCAACACAACCACTGATCGTGGGAAATCCCGTCCTTGTCGTCGTCGACATGCAACGGGACGGCGCAATGCCGGTCGAAGATGTGGGAATTCCGCATATGTCCGGGCACGCAGAACGCGTCGAGCGTGCCGAAAAGCTGCTCGGCGCGGCTCGTTCCGCCGGTGTGCCCGTGGTCTTCTTCCAGGAGGTGCACCGGCCCAGCGGGGTGGACTTCGGCCGTGAACTGGACGGCACCGAGGACGTGCACTGCGTGGAGGGCCATCCCGGTACCGACCTCGAACCGTCGCTGCGGCCGGGCCCTGACGAGTTCCACATCGTCAAACGGCGCTATTCCGGTTTCATCGGAACGGATTTTGAGATCGTGCTGCGGGGCCTGCGCGCATCGACGCTGATTCTCATCGGCGGTTTGACCGATGTGTGTGTGCATTACACCTTCGCTGACGCCCATCAACGCGACTATTACGTGCGCGTGGTGACCGACTGTGTCGGCGGTTCGTCGCAATACCGCCATGACGCGGCCCTTGACGCGATGGAGTACTTGCAGACCGGCGCGCTGCGCACCACCGAGGAGATCCTCGCCGCATTTGATCAATGTCGCCGCCTCCGCGGCTCCGCCAGTCAGCTCGCACAACCCATCTTCGAAGGAGCAGCACGATGAGCAACCGACTGAAAGCTATTGCCGCCGTTGGAGCCGTCGCGTTGCTGACGCTGACGGCCTGCGGCGGATCGGACTCCGGTGGCGGCACGCCGAACGCCGCGCCGACCGACAAGGTGCTGCACCTGTCATTCCTGCAGGACCCGGGCCAACCGCCAGATCCCGACGTGTACTACGCCGGCCAAGGTCTGCTCTTGACCACCAACACCTATGAAGGCCTGTTGCAGTACAAGGGCGGCACCGACAAGCCCGAATTCGAACCTCTGCTGGCCACCGAGTGGACCGAGTCGCCCGACCACAAGGTCTTCACGTTCAAACTGCGCGAAGGCGTGAAGTTCCACGACGGAACCCCGTTCACCTCGGCCGCGATCAAGGCGTCCTTCGACAGGAGGCTGGCCGTCGGCGGTGGGCCGGCGTACATGGTCGCAGATGTCGAATCAGTTGCTACACAAGGTGATTACGCCGCGACCATCACGCTGAAGGCGCCCAACTCAGAGTTTCTGTCGATCCTTGCATCGCCGTACGGGCCGCGCATGATGAGCCCGACCGGCCTGCAGAAGAATGCCGGCTCGGATTTCGCCCAGAACTACCTCACCACCCATGATCTCGGCACCGGCCCGTACACGTTGACCGACGCGCAGGTCGGGTCTCACTACTCGATCGCGGTGTTCGGAGAGTATTGGGGACCGAAGCCGTATTTCGAGAAGGTCGAGATCCCCGTCATCACCGATACCTCCGCGCAGCAGTTGCAGTTCAACAACGGTCAAATCGCCGCGATCCTGCACGACCTGCCCTCGTCGGCGGTCGAGCAGTACCTGAACAACCCGAAGTACTCGCACTACTCGTTGCCCACGATGATGGCGAACTTCCTGTACATCAACCCGACGAAGGGCATGATGAAAGATCAGGCCAGCCGGACGGCGGTCATGGATGCCATCGACGTCGACCAGCTTGTCAAACAGACATACTTCGGCCGCGGCAAAGTCGGCGCGCAAATGTATCCGCCGTACGTGCTCGCCGCGGATTACGGGAAACAGACTGTGACACATGATCCGGCGGCGTTGACCAAAATCGCCGCCGCACTACCCGCCGATCAGAAGACAGTGATGATCGGTTACGACACAAGCAATCCCGATAATCAGCTGATCGGCAACCTCGTCCAGACCCAGCTCGCGGCAGCGGGAATCACCGCTAAGGTGCAGGGCTACCCTACGTCCGAGATCTACGGCTGGGTCGGCACCGACATGCAGGCGGCACCGGAGATCTTCGCCAATACGGTATGGCCGGATGCTCCGTCCCCATACACCTGGGGTCATATCTCGTGGGATCCCGACGGCGGCATCAACTACCTGGGCTGTTCGTCGCCGAAGGTGACGGCGGCGCTGGCGCAGGGTCTGCCGACGGGTGCGCTGCAAGACTTTTCGGAGGCGGGCGCCGCAGCTGAAGAGACAGGGTGCTGGCTGAACATCGCCGATATCGACGACTTCGTCGTTGCGCAGCCGTGGCTGAAGGGAGTCGAGAAGGCGCACGCGCTGTCCAACCCGAACTCGTTGCGGGTGGCCGCGCTGTCGGCGGGTTAGCCTCGATGGGCCTGAAGAAAGCCGGCGTCCGTCGAATCGTCCTGCTGACACTCGGCTGGGAGGAGCTGCCGAGGTCGATCTCGGTGTACGGCGCAGCGCCCGAACTGCGGATGCGTGAACCGGTTCCTGGTGTGCTGTTGCAAACCGACGGCGGCTGGGTGCTGCTCGACACCGGTTTCAACACAGCCCTGATCCGCGACCCGGCGCTGTATCGGCGGTTCTATCCGACCGTCGAGTACATCCCAGTGCTGCCGGGACCCGGTGAGCCGATTGAAGAGTCGTTGCACGACATCGGAGTCGACATCGACGACATCCACGCTGTGGCGGTCAGTCATCTGCACCATGACCACGCCGGCGGGCTGAAACTGTTCGCCGGCAAGGTTCCGGTTCACGCGCAACGCCGCGAGGTTGAGTACGGATTGTCCAATCACCCAGAACCCGAGCGCCACGCGATCGCGCGAATCGACTTCGACGATCCGCGCATCGAATGGAAGCTGGCCGACGGTGAGGCC
>DATFCF010000330.1:0-6727 GCA_035253445.1 Mycobacterium sp. | reverse complement strand
TGCAGGTATTCAGGACGCCATGGCGGCCACAACAGATCTCGACCCGGTCGAGATAGCCAAGGACCGGCTCACCACGGTCGGCGCGTGGCTCATGTCGCCCGCGGATCTCAACATGTGCCTCGGCGTCGTCGACGACGAGTGGGCACGGTTCGCCTCACACTGGGATGAGCTGGCGCCGGACAGCTACGCCGCCGAACTTGGCACGAGGCGGCTGCGCCGATACGGGCACTTTGCGTTCACACCGGCCGATGGTGTCGCCAGGCCGATGCCACACCGCGCGTTCATGCAGCCGCAGGACTCCAACCCGCTCTACGTAGCGACGGACCGCCACTTCGAGCCGCTGACCGATGCATTCACGAAAGACCCACTGCTGCATGGCATCCTGCGGCTGCTTGGTCGACTCGCCAAAGCGCTGGATCACGTCTCGGTGTGGAATGCGAAGGTCACCCCCTTTCGTGTCCTCGCATCCGCGGACGACGCGGGGCAGCCGACGCCCGAGGGCACGCACCGCGACGGCGTCACGCTGGTCACCTCGTTGCTGATCCGTAGGCACAACGCCACCGGCGGGGAAAGTTCCGTGTCCGACGACCACGGCAGGCCGGTCCTCACGACCACGCTGTCCGAGCCCGGCGCACTGCTGCTGGGCGACGACCGTCGCACCCTGCACGGGGTGTCGCCGATCCGGCCGCTCGACCCTTCCCAACCGGCACAGCGCGACGTCCTCGTCATCACCTTTGCGCCGTAAGCGCGATGAGGTCGTCCACGACGCCCGACAATGCCCCATGCCGTGTCGCGGAGGCCCGCTGCAGCTCAGCGCCGGTGCCGCGGGCCTCGAGCCGGCGCAGGAAGTCCCGCACGATGTCGCCGTCGCCGTGGTGATCCAGCGCAGAACCGACGTGGTCGACGAGCCGCGCTGCCTGCACAGGCGCGGGCAGCAGCTGCCCCGACAACGCGTCGACACCACAGCCCGACCAGCCATCGCGGGCGGCACGCCAGTACGCGGCCCGCAACACCTCGGTGGACGGGCGGGGGCCGGGATCACCCGCAAGTGCTCTTTTTCTTACCGTCGTCACAAGCGCTCTCACGAGCACGGTCAGTGCGACGGCGTCATCGACGTCGGCGATCACATCGGCCGCCCGAATCTCCACCGTCGGCGACCGGGGATTTGGCCGGATGTCCCAGAACGGTAGGTCCGGCTTTAGCATCGCGCCGGTTTGCGCTATCGCCGCGGCGAGCTCCTCATGATGCTGGAGGGATTCGGCATACGGGGGAGGACCGAGGCAAGGGAATTGACTTCGAATCATCGCCCGCCAGTCGGCGTATCCGGTGTCTTTGCCTTGGTGGAATGGCGAATTGGCGCTCATGGTCAGCAGAAGCGGCAACCATGGCCGCAGATGGTTGCTCACCAGAACGGCCAGCGCGCGCTCGGGCAGATGGACATGCATGTGCAGCGAGCAGACCGCGAAGTCGTCGATCATCGCGCGGAACTGCTCGACCCCCGCGCGGTATCGCGGATGATCACCGACCGCAGGTGGCCCGCCGTCGGTGAGCACCGGCGTGCCGGATGCACAGATGCGTAGGCCTTCCGCCTGCGCGGCGGCGGACGCGGTCGCGCGCAGCCGCACCAGTTCGGCGCGCAGTTGACCGGCATCCACGCACGGTCGTGTCTTGATCTCGATCTGGTAGCGGGTGAATTCACCGGAGATCGAGTCGCCCAGCTCAGCGGCGGCCCACGCGACCACCTGCGGCCCGGCCGGCCGCGGCATCCTGGTCACGGGGTCGACGACGAAGTACTCCTCCTCGACACCCACCGTCGGGGCGGTCGGTCTAGTCACGTTCGACGGCCGCACGGAACGCCTGTTCGGCCGCGTCGCCGTGCACGGCGAACACCACGCGCCGCAGTGAACCGGCCGGGTGCTCACGGACGGCACCGACCATCAGGCGAGCGGCGTCCTCCAGTGGGAAGCCACCGACACCGGTCCCGAAGGCCACCAACGCCAGCGAGCGACAGCCAAGGTCGTCGGCCTTGGCCAGCGCGGACCGCGTGCTCCGTTCGATGATCTCCGCGGATGTCGGCCCGCCGAGCTCCATCGTCGCGGCGTGGATGACATAGCGCGCCGGCATATCGCCTGCCGTGGTCTCGACCGCCTCACCGAGGCCGATCGGGGCTTTCTGGTCCGATTCCCGTTGCACCTGCGGACCGCCGGCTCGGGCGATCGCGGCGGCCACCCCGCCGCCGTGCTTGAGCTGCGTATTGGCCGCGTTGGCAATCGCGTCGACTTCGAGTTTGGTCACGTCGGCCTGAACAACCTCTACCTCGACCACCGCTGTATCGTCTCTCGCCAAGCCATACAGAAGGAAGACGATGACTGAAACCGACGAGCGGGAGGCGTTGTCCGAATTCGCCGTGCAGGCCGGATGGGACCGACGGGACGCTGACCGCACCGACTATTACACGCGGGCTCCCGTTCGCGTTCACGTCGTGTGGCAGGGCAACAACGCCATCAGCGGCGGAGCCCTCTACCACGACGACGTGATGATGGCTTATTCGCGGGACCTGTCCACGGTCCAAGGCTGGCTGAAGCGATAAGGATCAGCTGAGCGCGGACTTCGCCGCGGCCAGGTTGTCGGCCGCGAGCACCAAACGGGTATTGGTCGCCAGGTAGGCGGTGGTCACGTTGACTTTTGCGTCCCCGAGCTTGCGGGCCACCTCGCCGAGCGATCCGGGCCGGTCCTCGATCTCGAGAACCATCACCTCTTCTTCGGCCGCGATGGTGATGGCTGCCCCCGCGAGCGCTTCGAACGCGGTCGTCGCGTCGTCCACCAGGATGTGAACCTCGGCTCGGCCGCCGCCGCTGGTGACCGCACACAGGCCGACGATATTGGCACCCGCCTTGCCGAGCACGTCTCCGACGCGCGCCAACTCACCGGGCTGGTCGTCGAGGTAGAGCGTCAGATCGGTCGCCATGGCGAGCGCTCCTTTCGTGCCACTCCACGCTATCGGGTGGCGACGAAAATCGAATGCGCTCTGGCATGACAATGTGGCACCGTCGGATTCTGTGATCGCCGCCGCCGCATCGACTTCCCTGGACCTTCGGTCCGCGACCGACTCGGACTGGCCCGCGATGTCGTTGTTGGGTGCCACCAGTTTCGGCGGGTTCCTGCATCCGGATTCACTGACCGCCTGGCGGACGGTGATGCCGGCCGACAGCACGGTCGTCGCGTGCGACGGTCGCGACATCGTCGGGATGTCGCACTACCTCGATCTGCAACTGACCGTGCCGGGCGGTGCGGCCGTGCCGGTCGCGGGCATCACGTGGGTGGCGGTCTCGCCGACGCACCGCAGGCGCGGTGTCCTGCGCGCGATGTACACCGAATTGCATCAGCGCATCGCCGACGCGCGGTACCCGATCGCGGCACTGACAGCGAGCGAGGGCGGTATCTACGGCCGCTTCGGCTACGGCCCAGCGACGATCGAGCGCGAGTTGACCATCGACCGCCGCGTCGCCCAGTTTCACCCTGACGTGCCCGACCCAGGAGGCGTCCGGTCGGTGAAGCCGGCCGAGCACCGCGACGAGATCTCCGCGATCTACGAACGGTGGCGGCGACGCACACCCGGCGGACTCGTGCGACCGCGGGCGCTGTGGGACGACGTGCTCTCCGACCACGAGCAGAACCGCTCCGGTGGAACCGAATGGTTCGCGTTCCTGCACCCCGACGGCTACGCCATGTACCGGATGCACGGTCACGGCCCAATGGTGGCGCGCATCGACGACGTGACCGCGACCACCACCGCCGCCCACATCGCGCTGTGGCGGGCACTGCTGGGCCTGGACCTGAGGGAGAAGGTCATCTACAGCACCCATCCCTCCGATCCGTTGCCATACCTGCTGACGGATTCGCGGGTCGCTGCCACCACCGCGTACCAGGACGACCTTTGGCTGCGCCTCATGGACATCCCCACCGCGCTCGAGGCGCGCCGCTACCAGGCAGAGCTATCGACCGTGCTGGAGATTACGGACGGATTCCGCGGTGACGGCGGCCGATTCGCGCTGCAGATCCGCGATGGCCATGCGCGTTGCACCCCGACCGACGCACCGGCCGAAGTGCGCATGGACCTCGACGTGCTGGGCAGCCTGTACCTCGGGGCGCATCGCGCTTCAGTGTTCGCATGCGCAAACCGGTTGCACAGCAACGATTCTGGCCTGATAGCGCGCCTTGACGCATCTTTCCTCAGCGATGTGCCCGCCGAACTCGGCTACGGGTTCTAGCAGAAGACGTCGGGATCAGTTGTCCCCGTGGCGATCCCATAGCTCGACCATCGTGCCGAGAATCTCCTCGGCTCGCCCGAGGCCAGCGAGGTGGCTCTCGCCCGGCAGGTGATACAGCTCGGCGTCGGGCAACCGGGACACCACATGTTGCCCATGTGCGAAGGGGACGATGTGGTCACGGTCGCCGTGCCACCAGCGGACCGGGACCTTCACCTCGTCGAGGCGAAAGCCCCAATCGCGCGCGAACACAATGATGTCCGCGAACGGGGCGGCGAGTTGCTTGCGGCTGCCGTTGAGCAGGTCGTCGAGGAACATCGCCTTGAACTCGGGCCGGACCAGCAGCCTACGGTCGGCCTCTGGGGACATGCGCGCGTACGCGTAGAGCACGGGTTCGGCGACGGGCCTAATGAGGCGAACCAGGGTGGCGGCGGCCAACCTGACGGGGTAGCCCGCCACCTGAAGCACCGGTGCGACAACCGAACCGAGCGCCATCACCCCTCCGCCGATGGCGTCGACGCCCTGGACCGGTGCGACACCACCGAGCACCCCGGCGGCCACCACGCGGTCGGGCATCGCTGCAGCGCACGCGAGCGTGTAGGGGCCGCCACCCGACAGACCGATCACCTCCATCTTGTCGATGCCGAGCGTGTCGGCGATGGTGCGCAGGTCTTCGGCGAAGGCGAATACGGTGTCGTACTGGTAGGGCGTCGACGAGCCGATGCCCGGCCGGTCGATCCCGATCAGGCGGATCTTCCGTTGTTCGGCGAAGACGCGCGCTTCCATCGGGATCTGCCGGCGAGCGCCCGGGGTGCCGTGCAGCCAGAAGATGGCGCGTCCCTGCGGGTCACCGAACTCCGCGAACCCGATCTGCCTGCCATCACCGACGGCGATGGTGCCCTCGAGCTTGGGACGTGCGATCGAGACAGCCATCCGCAGAGTGTCGCATGCGTCTTGGGCGTCGCTGTGCCGTCTACGCGGAACGGAACAGGTATGACCCCACGGTGGTCACGGGATCGCAGGCGCCCTCGTCGTGCATGACGGTGCGGACGGCGAGCAGCAACCCACCGGCCGGGTTACGCATATCGCTTCGCAGCGTGACGGTGTTGTCCTCCGGGCCGAGATCCATCGATGCGTAGGTGCGGGCCGATGTCGCGGTAGCTCAGCAGCCCACCCCGCCGATGGCGTAGTTCCGCGGCGTAGGCCTCCGGTGAATCAGTCAGCTCACGAATGTCGCGCACCATGTCGCGACATTACATAGCGGGCCGTCGATGTAACCACGGTGCGGCTGATTCCAGCTGGGCGGCGAGCTGGAGCAGTATCGTCTCGTCGGGCGCCATGAGCTGGACGCCGATCGGCAGGCCATCGGAGGTGACGCCAAGCGGAAGCGAGATCGCCGCCCAGCCAGTGACATTCGCCAGCGACGTCCAACCCGTGGTGGCGAACTCGACGTCGAAGAACGCTCGGGTGGTGCCGCGGGGCTGGTCCAGATGCGCGTATGGCGGCGGAGGAGTCAGCAGCGTGGGCACCAGCAGAACATCGTGCTCACCCATGCCCGAGACGAAGTGGCGCGTCTGGGCGTGCACGGCGGCTATCGCCTCCGCGTAGGCGACACCGTTGGTCGTGAAGCCCTCGCGGACCATCACCCACGTGCTCGGCTCGAACTCGTCCTCGCGGGGTTCGCGTCCGAGGTGTCGCGTCGCGAGCGCGTGAAGCTGCGCATTGCTGACGGTATGCAGCACGGCGATCGCGTCCGCGACTGCGTCCGTATCGATGGTCGGGGCGCCAGGCTCAACGACGTGGCCCAAGCCCTCGAGCAGGCGCCCGGTGTGCTCAACAGCGGCGACAACGTCGGGGTGTGTGGTGGGCCCCGGAAATGGTGAGGCGGTGGCGATCAGGATCTTCTGAGTCGGCACCGGTTGCGTAATCGACTGCAGAAAAGGCACTTTCGGCACCGGTGCGGTATACGGGTCGCCAGTGGCGGTGCCAGCGACGACGTCGAGCAGAGCGGCGCTGTCGCGCACGGTCCGCGTGAGCGCGTGCTCATTGACCAGACCCTCGAGGCCATGGCCCGCGCCCGGCGAGAACGACGTCCGCCCGCGGCGTGGCTTGAGTCCCACGAGCCCGCAGCAGGACGCCGGGACGCGGATCGAGCCGGTGCCGTCCCCGCCGGACGCCGCCGGAACCACGCCCGCCGCCACCGCGGCCGCGGATCCGCCGCTGGACCCGCCCGGAGTGATCGACGGCGACCAGGGATTGACGGTAGGCCCGAACAGTGAGGGTTCGGTGGTGCAGTGGTTGCCCCATTCAGGGGTGTTCGTCTTGCCGAAGATCACCAGATTCGCGTCGAGGTAGCGCTCGACGATCCAGGCCGACTCGGCGGCGACGTGCGTGCGCAACGCACGCGAGCCCATCGCCTCGGGTGCGCCGGCCAGCGAGGCGCCAAGGTCTTTGAGCAG
>DATFCF010000329.1:0-10887 GCA_035253445.1 Mycobacterium sp. | reverse complement strand
ACATCATGGTGAAGGCGAAGACCAGGCCGGCCGAGGTGACCACCGAACCCGTACCGCCCATGGACCGGATGATGCCGGTGTTGAGCCCGGCGTGGATCTCCTCTTTGAACCGTGAGACCAGCAACAGGTTGTAGTCCGACCCCACTGCGAGTAGCAGGATGACGGCCAGGGCCAGCACCACCCAATACAACGGAACGCCGAATAGGTACTGCCACACCAGTACCGAGAGCCCGAACGACGCGCCCAACGACAGTGCCACGGTGCCCACGATGACCAGTGCGGCGATCAGACTTCGGGTGATGAACATCATGATCAGCAAGATCAGGCTCAGCGACGCGATGCCGGCGATGATCAAGTCGTAGTGCGCCATCTCCGCAATGTCCTTGTAGGTGGCCGCCATCCCGCCGATGTAGATCTTCGACCCCGCCAACGGCGTTCCCTTGACCGCTTCCTGGGCTGAGTGTCTGATCGCGTCGATGTGCGAAATACCCTCGGGCGTCGCCGGATCCACGTCGTGGGTGATGATCATGCGTGCGGCCTTGCCGTCCGGTGAAAGGAACAGCTTGAGCCCGCGCTGGAATTCGGGGTTGCTGAACGCCTCCGGCGGTAGGTAGAAGGAGTCGTCGGTCTTCGACGCGTCGTACGCCTGGCCCAGCGCGGTGGAGTTTTCCAGGGCCGCCGCGGTCTGATCGTAGATCCCCGCCGTGGTGGCGTAATTCGTCATCGTCAGGTCGCGGTTGGTCTGCTGCGTCGTGAGCTGGGGCGGGATCAGCGCAAGCAGCTTCGGCTGCAGCTCATCGAGTTTGGCGATGCTCCCCGCGACGTTGGCCAACTGATCGGTCAACGAGTTGATGCCGTCGAGCGCGTCGAACAGGGACCGCAACGCCCAGCAGATCGGGATGTCGAAACAGTGTGGCTCCCAATAGAAGTAGTTGCGCAGCGGCCGGAAGAAGTCGTCGAAGTTGGCGATCTTGTCGCGCAGGTCCTGCGCCACGGCGACGGTCTGCTGAAACGCGACGGTCTGTTCGTGCGTCACCGCGCTGGACTGCTGCTGCAGCGCATATTGCTCCCGCAGGGTGTTGATCGTCTTGTCGATCTCGCCCACCTGCTTGAGCATGTCGGCGGCGCGGTCCTGCTGGAAGGGCAGGTTGTTGATCTGCGCCGCACTGTTCGCGCTGATCTGGAACGGGATCGAGGTGTGGTCCAGGGGCGTGCCGAGGGGCCGGGTGATCGATTGGACCTGCGCGACGCCGTCGGTGTGGAAGACGGCCTTGGCCACCCGCTCCAGCAGGATCATGTCGGTGGGATTGCGCAAATCGCGGTCGGTTTCGATCATCAGCAGTTCGGGATTCAGCCGCGCCTTCGAGAAGTGACGCTCCGCCGCGGCGTATCCGACGTTGGACGGGGCACTGGCCGGCATGTACTTGCTGTCGTCGTAGCTCGTCTTGTAGCCGGGCAGCGCGAGGAGTCCGATGAACGCGACCGCCAGCGTGGCGACCAGGATGGGCCCGGGCCAGCGAACGATGGCCGTCCCGATGCGCCGCCATCCCCGCTTCGCCGTCTTGCGCTTGGGTTCCAGCAGTCCGAAGCGGCTGCCGATCACCAGCACGGCGGGGGCCAGGCTCAGCGAGGCGAGCAGCGCGACCAGCATGCCGATCGCAGCCGGAATTCCCAGGCTCTGGAAGTAGGGCAGGCGGGTGAAATAGAGGCAGGACACCGCGCCGGCGATGGTCAGGCCCGAACCGAAGATCACGTGCGCGGTCCCGCGGTACGTGTCATAGAAGGCGGCCTCACGGTCCATGCCCTCGTTGCGTCTCTCGTGATAGCGGCCGAGCCAGAAGATGACATAGTCCGTGCCGGCGGCGATGACCAGAAGCGTGAGTATGTTGGTCGAATACGTCGACAGGCCAATGACTCCGGCGTTCGCCAGGAACGCGACGATTCCGCGGGCCGCCGACATCTCGATGAGCACTGTGACGAGCGCCAGGAGCATGGTGACCGGCGACCGGTAGACCAAGAGCAACATCACGGCGATCACCCCGACGGTCAACACGGTGACCAACACGGTGCTGTCGTTACCCACCGCGAACTGATCGGCGATCTGGGCTGCCGCGCCGGCGACGTAGGCATGGATGCCCGGTGGGGCCGGCGTCTTCGCGATGATGTCGCGCAGCGCATCGACCGACTCCAGCGACAACGCCTCGCCCTGATTGCCGGCGAGGAACACCTGGACGTATGCGGCCTTCCCGTCTGAGCTCTGCGAGCCTGCTGCGGTCAGCGGGTCACCCCAGAGGTTCTGCACGTGCTGGACGTGCTTGGTGTCCGCCTCCATCCGCTTGACGAGGTCGTCGTAGTAACGGTGGGCGTCGGCGCCGAGGGGCTGGTCGCCCTCGAGCACCACCATCGCGGCACTGTCGGAGTCGAACTCACCGAACACCTTGCCGATGCGTTGAAACGCCTGCAGCGAGGGCGAATCGGGAGAGCTCAATGCGACGTTGTGTTCTTCACCGACCGCCTCGAGCTGCGGCACCAGCACGTTCGTCAGGGCGGCGACGGCCACCCAGAACAACACGATCGGCACGCAGAGCCGACGAATCCACGTGGCGACCCGGTCCGCCGTTGGTGGGCGTTCGGCGAGGTGGCTGCTCATCCGGACTTGTCCAGGCAATAGGTGTAGGCGTTCAACGTGTTGACCGTTCTCTCGTCCTTGACGACGTCGTCGATCTTGATTCGGCAGCCGATGGAGTCACTGTCACCCTGGGCGGAGACGTTGACGAAGACCGTTGGTTGGGTGGTGGTGGTGTCGTAGGCCCACGGCAGCGTCACGTCGTCGGCCCGCTGCGGTTGGGCATTCACATCCAGGTAGGTGATGGTCGCGACCGTGCCCGGGGCGCCGAAGACCTCGATCACGACGTGCTTCGGGTTGAACGGGACGATGTCATTGGCGGCACCGCTGGGGGTGGACGTGACGTCGCGCGATCCGAACATGCCATTGAGCCGGTACACCGCGAATCCCGCGACGGCGACGACGAGCACCGCCACCAGAAGCATCCACTGCCGCAACAATCGGCTTCCGATCGAAAACCGCTGCATCCGTGCCCTTTCGACGGCGATGACACGTTGACGGACGGTACACACCTCATCCGCAGATATCAACTAAGTTGACAATACGGTCGGGGTCTGGTCTCGACAAGCCGACCGGCGTGACCGCTATCCGTCGAGCATCGCAACACCGTCGCGCCACGCGTTGAGGACGTCCTCGACGCGCTGATGCACTTGTGCTCGAGCCGATTCGCGGTCGCCACCCGACATCAGCAGGGTGTCGTAGTCGGTGTCGACATGGCGGATAGAGGCGACGACGGCGAGGCGTACGGCGTCGGGGTCCAACGACCGCCCCGCGGCGCTTCGTCCCACCCGGCCGCTGCCGCGTGCCGCGGCGTGCAGTGCGATCGCCTCGGCGCGCTCGACCGGACAACCCGGGAACTGCTGACTGATCGCCGCGGCGAACTCGCCGCGGAAGCGCACATCCTCGTCGGCCCGGCGGCCCTGCTCACGCGTCCTGCGGCGAGCGCGCACGTCGGCGTCGGAGAGGCACTCCTGTGCCGCCTGTTCAATCGCGGCCGCTTCCGCCAGAATGCCTTGCCGCTCATAGCGATTGCGTCGTGTGCTCCAGCGCACCACGACGGCGGACAGTCGGCTGGCTTTCGTGGCACGACGGGTGAGCGCGGCGTCGCCGGACGGCAGAAACACGAGATGGCCGAGATCGGCGCAGTCCAGACACACTGCACCTGCCTTGTCCTTGAGGAGGAAGTCGTCGGTCCCGCCGCAGGATGCGCACGTCCACGCATTGTGCGCAGAGATCACGGTGATGCCCCGGGGACGGCGTGGGCGCTCGACGATTTCGGCAACGTCGGTCGTCGCCCAATGGGTGCGGTAGGCGCGTTCGGTGTCAGGGTCACCGTCGGCGGTGAATTGCAGATCTTGGTAGTCGGCTTCTGACGGCTTCAGACCACGATCCTCGGCCCAGTGCTGCAACGCGTCGAAGGCCGCCATGACCTTGTCGGTGTCGACGCCCACGCATCGATCGAGCGAAGGAACCCGGCCCCGCACCCACCGATCCACGTTCGGCTGAGCGAGCCAGCCGAGACCGACGAGCACATCGATGGGGCGGACGGATCGCTGCTCGGCCAGCAGTTCCTCAGCGATCCGTGCCACTCGTGTTTCGAGGCGTGCCATAACAACTCGACGTTACTTCTGCGGTGCGACACGGGCACGCACCTAATCGACGTCGATATCCCAGTTGACGGTGAAACCCTGATACAGGACGAGATCAGTCAGCACGTCGGTCCGCTCGTCAACGGACCACGACTCGACTTCGAACCCATCGACGCCGAAGAACGCGTAGTTCAGCGACGACTCGGGGGTCGTGCGTGACCGATAGACGATGGCATCGATATCGGTCCACCAGCGTCTGACCGCGTCGGCAAGTCGATGGCAGGTGCCCCAGACGTCAGGATGGTGCCCGGTGCTGATCTGGTCGTCCACCTCCAGGACGTCGAGGTTCTTCTCGGTGCGCAGATCGAGCACCCGCATATTGCGGGCGGACACGAGGCGCACCAGGTGGTGAGTGCGGTGGTCGGCGGGAATGACGAGGCCCGTCGACCGGTATCGCTCTCGGAAGGCACCGGCGAGTGTGGCCCCGGCGTAGCGGGTGCGGAAGGCACCTGATTGCGGATCAAAGCGGTAGCGGGGCTCGGGAAAGCCGGTCCAGTCCCACGCGGCGGGTGGGGTGGCGTCCACGCGCCAGATCTCGCTGCCCGCTGGGATCGATCGACGGCGCAGGCCGACGGGCCTGTCGTTGGGGAAGGGGGCGAGGTAGCCGGCGGGAAGCTCAGGCACCGAGGGAGGTCAGCATCCGCCACGCGAGCTCGGTGGTCTTGGGTTTGCGCAGCGCTTCCGCGATCGAGGTGCGGCCCAGTTCATCGTGTTTGAGGCGCATGATCCGGTCGGCCGACAGGGGATCGGAGGTAAAGCGTGATAGCAGCTCGAGTATCCGCGGTAGGTCTGTGCGCATCCGGTCACCATCGAATTGCCAAGCAGGAAACCAGGTTTGGTTACCGACAGCACTGCCGATCAGCTTGCCGCGGCTACGAAGCCGGTGCACCGCTTGAGGCGTACGCATCTTCAGAAGCGCCTGTACCTGCGGCGTCCGTATTGAACCGTCGACGAAGTCCTCGACGAGCGCGGCACGGCGCTGATCGCTCAGCTTGCGCGCTGCGGTCCGCTCCAGGGTTCCCTGCGGCGTCGTCGGGGCGGTGAGCAATGCGTCGAGGACTCTTGCGAATCGTGTGTCCTTCTGTGCCCGAACCGCCACCTGATGGGCGAGCGGGGCCACGGCGGCAGTCATGCTCAAAGCCTACGCCCGGTCGGCTGATTGAAACAATCGAAACAGGCGCAAGAGCCGAGATCGGTTGCCGACGGACGTCTGGAAACGACGTGTCTTTGTGGCGCGTCAGCATATGTGTCGACGCTTCAAAGCCGACTTCGCGCCAATAACCCCTGACCGGCACGGCCGTCATGCAGGGGAGGATACGGCGTGCTATTCGGTCGTTCGGCTATGCCCTTGATCGGTGATGGTCGTCTGAAGAAGGTCGACGATCTGTTGTTGTCCGGCGGTCATGACGTCGAACTTGCCGCGCATCTCGGTGAAGCCGGTGTCGACATGCGTATGTAGGTCGACGAAGTCCTGCCGAAGGGCATTGAAACTTGCGGTGGTGGCCTGGCGGAAGTCGCGAAGTTCGCCATGGAACTCACTGACGTCGCGGTCGGCGGCTCCGGCGAGAACACGAGCGGCCGCCGCGTCCTGCTCGCTGGCCTGCACTCGCCCGGTTAGATCGCGCACTTGCTCCTCGAGAGCACTGACACGTGATTCGAGATCCCCGGACTCCACGTGATGAGCCTACCGGCGATCGTCGACGGCGGAATCACAGTTTTCGTCTCGGGCAAGGGGGCAAGGGGGGCTCCTTGGGCTTGGCTGTCGAGCCGTCTGACGTAGGCTCCCTCCATGGAGCTACTACGCCAAGTAGTTGTCTTGATTCACATCGTCGGCTTCGCGGTCACCTTCGGCGCGTGGACGGCCGAAGCCGCAGCCAGACGGTTCTGCTTCACCCGCACCATGGATTACGGTCTGTTGCTGTCGCTGCTCACGGGACTCGCCCTGGCGGCACCCTGGCCCGCCGGCATCGAACTGAACTATCCGAAAATCGGTGTCAAGCTCGTCATTCTGATCATCATCGGTGGGGTGCTCGGTATGGGCAGCGCACGTCAACGGCGCACCGGCAACCCAGTCCCGCACCCACTGTTCGTCACCGTCGGCGTGCTCTCCTTCGCGGCTGCCGCGATCGCGGTCCTGTGGTGATTTGTCGCTCTTAGCTTGGCGTTTCGCACTCTTCGTCTACGTCGAGACCATCGAAGCCCTTTGAGCTGCAACGGGCTTCAGCACAGCTTGAGAGGACTAATCCCAACCGGGTACGGAGCGTCGGCAGCCACACCCATCGATCGTCGACCAGCTGCCCTGCCGGACAATCCATTTCGAGCACGTTCCACTGCAACGCGGAGTCCAGATCATCCATGCCGCAGTCTCGCGCCTGTTTGGTGATTTCGTCCTTGCGCGGGCGCGCCGTGTTGGGTCAGAACCCCTCGATGAGCGCAATCGCGTCAAGCGTCGCCGCCACGTCGACCACCCTGCGCGGACGCGCCGTCACTCGGGAGTTATCCACAGGCGGCGACCGATCTAGCCCATCCACGCCCCACCTGTCGGACGCCCGACCGACACTCGCCTCATACGACGCGCCTTCGGAAGCCGCGTCATCGGAGATGGGGAGAACATGGGGAACAGAGCGAACTTCGTCGTCGTCAAAGACCAGGACTGGCAGCTGTATTACTCGCACTGGGGAGGCTGCCGCATGCTCGACGCGCTGGTCGGTGGACCGGAACTCGCGCTGCGGTACGCCGCCTCGCTGCGGCGATGCGATAAGAACGAGTGGTGTGACCCGACGTGGGCCGACGGCGGTGCGGTGGTGGATCTCGACCGTCGCCGGGTGCTGTTCTTCGGCGAGCCGCTGATGGTGTCGATGAACGAGCGGCGCGCTCTCATGGATGCGCTCGCCACGGTGTGGCCCGACTACGAGATCTGTTGGGCGTACGACGGGACCGAAGAACTTGCGAGATATGTGGGAGCCCAGCTGCCGCCCGATCGCTGGGACAGGCAGCCGACGCTCAAGCTCGCCCGCGGCCGAAAACACATGTGCCACCTCATCTCTGTGGTCGACGCCGACGGCCAGCTGCGGTTTTGGCCGCTGTGGTGGCACCTCAGCAAGGCCTGGCATGGGCCGGCATTGCTGGACAAACTGCCTGGGCCAGGGATCCGCCGGATCAGGCTCGGCAAGATCCCCGAAGGCGGGGCTCACATCGACGTGCGTCGAAAGACGTTGGGGGCCTGGCAAACCGCCGATACGATGGGCTTCTTTCACGCCCTACCCGAGCTGTGGCCCGGGTGGCAGACCGAAGTCTGGGAAGACCGATTCGAGGAGCACGTCGAACGGTGTGCCGGCGCTCTCCGCGTTCCCGAGCTGGACGTGGTCGCAGGCATCGATAGCGCTGAAACGCGGATTCGCCAGCGGGTATTCGAGAGCTTCGAAGACAGCCCGGCCGGGCACATCGCCAAACTCGCGGGTCTGCTGGCGCCTGTTGCGCCCGGGTTCGTGGTCAGCCCTGATGCCCTAGGCGACTGCGGCGTACGGCCAACCAAGGCCGAGTGGTCTCGCTTCCTCAGCGCATGTGACCTGGTGCGATCCGTCGACGCTGCATCGGCGTAGCCGCCGCGGTTGGTGGTACCATTCGTCGGGTAGAAAGGTACCTATGGCTCTGAACATCAAGGACGACGCGGTCCATGAGGCGGTCAAGCGGATCGCCCGGATCACCGGCGAGTCCCAAACCCAAGCGGTGGCGACGGCCGTGAACGAGCGTCTGGCCAGGTTGGAGAAGGACAAGCTGGCAGGCCGGCTCCTGGCCATCGGCCACAAGAGCGCAAGCCGCATGAGCCCGGACGCCAAGCGGCTCGACCACGGCGCGTTACTGTACGACGACCGTGGGCTGCCGACGTGATCGCCGATACCTCGGCCGTGATCGCGATCCTCGCTGCGCAGGATGATGCGGCGATCTACGCCCACGCGATCGCCGATGCCAGCGTGCGAAGGTTGTCGGCTGCCAGCTATCTCGAGTGCGGGATTGTTCTGGACAACCAGCGCGATCCCGTCATCAGCAGAAGTCTCGACGAGCTGCTGGCAGAAGCGGAGTTCGTGATCGAGCCGGTGACCGAGCAGCAGGCGCGGCTGGCCCGCCAGGCCTACGCCGACTTCGGGAAGGGAAGCGGTCACCGTGCCGGTCTGAACTTCGGCGATTGTCTTGTCTACGCGCTGGCGCTCGACACCCGCGAGCCGCTGTTATGGAAAGGCGAGGATTTCGGGCATACTGGCGTTGCGTCGGCGCTCAAGGGGTAGGTCCCACATTCACGCGACCGATATCCGTTGCGCGACCTCACCATAGCGTTCGAATCGCTCAGAATCGGCCAACGCGTTGTAGAGCACGATGCGGGCTGCAATGTCCCCGTACTTCTCGATGAGCGCATCGGCCAGACCGTCCCACGTCGACTCGGTCGCGAACGTCGCGATGTGTTCGTCGGTGATCTGTGCCGCCATGCCCTTGAAGTCGCCAGCCTTCTGCTTCTCCCGGATGCGCGCCGTCGTCCCCTCGAACCCGGCCTCGTCCCAAATGAAGGCGTAGTTCGGCGTGCTTCCGTAGAAGCTCATACTCGCCCGCACCAGCTCCCGCTCGTTGTGACGTTCTTCGTCGCTGTCACCCACGATTGTCATCACCGGCACAATCACCGCGATATCCGATAACGCGCGCACCGACTTCGCCGCTCCCGCAGCCACATTCGGCACCACATGCCGCGCCAGGTAGCCAGGCTCTCCCAGCGGATGCACATGCACCCCGTCCGCCACCTGCCCTGCCATCCGAAGCATCCACGGATTCACCGCCGCCACATCGACTTTCGGATCCGGTGCGTCGATCGGACCCGCACTCCATTGCGGCGTGATGAAGTCGAGGTCGTAGAACTCGCCGTGGTGATCCAGCGTCCCCGTCCGGAATGCCGCGAAACACGCCTTCACCGCCAGCACGTAGTCCCTCAACCGCGGACCCGGACGCTCGAACGGCATTCCGTAGCGCCGCACCACATGCGTGCGCACCTGCGTGCCGAGCCCGAGCCGGAACTTCCCACCCGTGGCCTCCTGTAACTCCCACGCCGTCGCCGCCGTCACGAACGGACTCCGCGGGAACGCCACCGCAACACCGGTCGACAATTCAAGGCCCGGTGCAGCTTGCGATGCCACCGCGGCACTGAGATACGCGGTTCGACCCGTCTCGGTGAACAGCAGCCCGGAGAACCCCGCGGCCTGCGTACGCCGAGCGAGATCGCCGACCTTGTCCAACGGCTGCGGAACCGTCATCACGTCGACGCGCACGGTTGAACAGTACGCCGGGGTCACCTCACCAAACCGGCAACGAGTACGAAGAGATGATGAGCCGCGCCGTCGAATCCGGCCACTACACGGTGCGCGGCCCAATGGAACTCGGCGCGACACTGCGCATGGGCCGCCCCGCCAAAGGCGCCGCGACCGGCAAGACCCCCGCGCTACCCGTCCGACTACTCGACGCGAGCCGCGTGGAGATCAAGCACCGAGTTAAGGCGCGCGAAGCCAGCTCGGCGACGTTTGAAGACAACGCCTCCGTGGGCATGTTGCCGGACTGTCGCTGAAAAGTCGCTCTGAGCCGGGCATTTCGCACATCGCCCGCCAGCCGTGACTGGTGTTGCAGACGTGGCGCTACCCCGCCGGGTCCGCACACCTGCGTGGTGCGCCGCCCAGCGACGCCGTTCCGCTAACTAGGTCCTCGACATTGCCGCGTCGACGATGCCCTTGCCTGCGAGCCACGCGAAGAACTCGTCCGCCGAGAACACCGGCTTCCCGTACTCCTGAGCCTTGCGCGCCTTCCCCGACTGAGTCCCCGCCTCCGCCGTTACCAGCACCTCACACCGCGTCTTTGTCACCGACTTGACCGGCGCCAGACCAGCGTTCTGCGCCAACCGCTCCATCTCGTCGCGCTCGATGATCCGACCCGTGGCGTCCTGCGCCGTGCCGGTGAAACAGATTCGTGCGCCCGGAACCAGGGCCGCGCCGATATCATGCCGCTCCAACAGGCAAGCGCCCGAGACGATCTCGGCACCGAGAAACGCCCCGGCCTCCTGCAACCGCTCTACCACCGCATCGGTCACCGTTGCACGGGACGCCGCCGTACATAGCTGATCGGCCACCGATTGCCGTGCCGCCGCGATCCACGGCGTCTCGTCAGAACCCTGCACTTCCCGAGCCGAGCGTCCCTGTAACACGATCGCGCTGACATCCCGGCTCACCCGCAGTAAGGCGGACAGGCCGGGCAGATGGTCGGCCGCCGGCGTCGGCGCATCGTCATCGCGGCTGACCAGCAGGCCCGACACCGAATCGGAGGCTTCTGGTTCGTCGAATGGCGACGCACTGCCGTCTTCCAGGCCCGATCGGGCATGCGAGTCCAACGCATCACGTGCCCGCGCCAAAGCCGTGGACGCATCGGAAGCCCCAGACACTTGTAGCCCCAACGGCATAGCCGTCACATGGCCCAGTCGTTTCAACTCGAAGTCGATCAGCCCCAGCGTCTCGTCGATCCCGAATCCGACCGGTGTGTACCCCGCCAGCATCGGCGCGATCACCGCCCACGCCTCCCGCAGCG
>DATFCF010000328.1:0-5951 GCA_035253445.1 Mycobacterium sp. | reverse complement strand
CACGACCGCCCTCAGCGGCATCGGTGCCGGCGGCGGACTGTGCACCGACCCTGCCGACGGCTCGCTGTACGTGACCGACCGCACGCCCACCGGCGACCGGTTGCAGCGCATCACCAAGGACTCCAAGGTGTCGACCGTGTGGACCTGGCCCGACCGTCCCGGAGTGGCCGGCTGCGCCGCGCTGGACGGCACCGTGCTCGTGAATCTCGTCAACACCAAACAGACCGTCGCGGTTCGGCTTGCCCCCGACACCGGTGCCGTCACCGGCGAGCCCGAGGTGCTGCGTCAGGACCAGCACGGTCATGCGTGGGCGCTGAAGCTCTCGCCCGACGGCAACGTCTGGGGCGCCACCGTCAACAAGACCAGCGGCGACGCCGAGAAGCTCGATGACGTCGTCTTCCCGCTGTTCCCACAGGGCGGCGGCTTCCCGCGCAGCAACGCCGACAACACCTGACGATCAACGGCTCACACTGCAGCACGGCCGACACACGCCGCGAACGTTCTGTACCACTCGAAATTTCAGCGGATTTTCGAGTGGTACGGAACGTTCGCGGCAAGAAGTGACGATCGGCGCTACACCGGCGTAGTGAGGCGGGGTGCGGCCAGCCGCTCGCGAACTTCGGCGGGCGTAGTCGTCCGCAACTGCTCGGGCGGTCCAGCCGTGAGATGCGCGGCCAGCACTTCGGCCGTCTCGGGAGCGATGCGGCGAGCGACGGCCAGCATCGGGCGAAAGTTGTTGGCGGACAATGCCCGAACCCATGCCCGTGCGATAGGTGTGACTGCGGCGTCGACGGCGGCCGGCTGATCGAAATTGCCCATGCGGCGCATCCACGGAGGCAACGTGGCGATCGCCGCAGGCGCCAGAAGCCGGCTGCCCGCCCACAACCGCACTCCACGGTCACGAGGTGTGCGCAGCAGGTAATGCATTGCGCGATCGGCATGTTCGGAGGTGCACAACCGGCCGCGGACGTCGGCGAAGTACTGCCGCACCTCGTCCCGCGAGGCGGGAACGTCGGGCGGTTTGCAGGTCTGGAGCTCGGCGGCGACGCGCGACTCGGCCCAGAAGCGCGACTCCTCGGCCGGTGACAGCGGTCCGGGCCCGTAGCGCTCGTAGCACTTGAGCACCGAATGCCATCCGGTCACGTGGATCCACAGCTGCGCATCGGGATTGTTGGCGCTGTACCGCGATCCGGTGATCGGCTCGATGCCTCTGACCCTGGCGTGGATGCGCATCAGCGCGTCGGACACCCCCACTGCTGTACGGCCGTCGGCCACCGCGACGGTGAGGAAGTAGGCCAGCGTGCGGTCCAGCCGTCCCCTGGGATCGGTGTAGATCCCGGCACTGTCGGCGACGGCGGCGGCCAGGTACGGGTCGAAGTGTTCGAGCACGACGGCCCGCTGGAAGCCGATCAGCGCCGTCGGCGACGCCCACACCTTCCAGCTCGGCGAATCGGGTCCGAAGAACCCGTAGTCGTCGCGCCGAACCGATAGCACCTCGTCCGCCGTCATCGCCCCTACCTCCCCTTTCATATCAATACAACGCCACCGTAGCAATTGCACCAGGCGAATACAACGGTGGCGTAATATTGCCTGCGTGACCCGGTCTGATCGGCCACGGCGCAAATACGCGCCGCGCCTTCCCCGCGAACAGCGGCGGGAGCAACTCCTCGACGCTGCAATGAGCGTGCTCGACGATTGCCAGCTGTACGAATTGAGCATGGAGGCGGTGGCCGAGGCGGCCGGCGTCGGGAAACCCGTGCTGTACACGGCGTTTAAGACCCGCACCGAACTTGTCTCAGCACTGCTGCGCCGGGAGCACCAGCGCGGACTCGACCAGGTGCGCGCCGCCATGCCCGACGACCTCACCGTGCGTGGTCCCACCCGCGCCTATGCGGCGACGGTGTCGGCGTTCCTGCAGGGGGTGCTGGAGAACCCCGCACGGTGGCGGCTCATCCTCACGGTTCCGGACAGCGCTCCCCGCGAGTACCGCAACGCGCTGCGCCACGCACGCGGGTCGATCCTCGACCAGGCCCAGATGCTCGCCAAGGCGGGCGCGGCAATCGATCCGCGACTAGCGGATCTCGATCCGGTGCTGCTCGGCCACACCATGCTGTCCTTCGCGGAGATGCTCGGCAGGCTCGCCATCAGCGACCCGGAGTCCTATCCGCGCGAGCGCCTCGAGGAGTTCGCTACCGCGGCGATGGGGCTGGCGGCGAACTTGCGTACATAGCGCCCACATTCGGTGTGCGCGCGACTAACTGCAGGCGGCCAACACCAGTTCGCGCACGCGCGCGGCGTCGGCCTGCCCCTTGGTCGCCTTCATGACCGCGCCGACGATCGCCCCGGCCGCTTGGACCTTGCCGCCGCGGATCTTGTCCGCGATGTCGGGGTTGGCCGCCAGCGCCTCGTCGACAGCGGCCTGGATCAGCGAGTCGTCGCGAACCACGGCCAGACCACGATCTGCCATCACCTGTTCGGGTTCACCCTCGCCGGCCAGCACCCCCTCGACGACCTGCCTTGCGAGTTTGGTGGACAGCTTGCCGTCGTCGACGAGCTTGAGCACCGCAGCGACCTGAGCCGGGGTGATCGGTAGCTCGTCCAATCCGATGCCGGCCTCATTGGCCTTCTGCACCAAGAAGTTCCCCCACCACGCGCGGGCGCCCTCGCTGGATGCACCGTGTTCGACGGTGGCGGCAACGAGGTCGATGGCGCCGTTGTTCACCAGGTCGCGCATGACCTCGTCGGAGATTCCCCACTCCTGCTGAATCGTCTTGCGGCGCAGCCACGGGAATTCGGGAATCGTCTGACGCAGCCGCTCGACCAGTTCGCCGTCGGCCGCCACCGGCTCGAGGTCGGGCTCGGGGAAATACCGGTAGTCCTCTGCAGTCTCTTTACTGCGGCCCGGCGAGGTGTAGCCATCCTCGTGAAAGTGCCGGGTTTCTTGGTGCACCCGGCCACCTGACTCGAGAACCGCTGCCTGGCGGCGCATTTCGTAGCGAATCGCAACCTCGACACTCTTGAGCGAGTTCACGTTCTTGGTCTCGGTTCGGGTGCCGAACTCCTTCTGATCCGCCGGCTTGAGCGAGATGTTGGCATCGCAGCGCATCGACCCTTGATCCATCCGCACATCGGAAACACCCAACGCGCGCAACAGATCCCGCAGTGCAGTGACATACGCACGGGCGATCTCGGGTGCGCGTGCGCCGGTGCCCTCGATCGGCTTGGTGACGATCTCGATCAACGGCACGCCAGAGCGGTTGTAGTCGATCAGCGACGTGGTCGCGCCTTCGATGCGGCCGGTATCGCTGCCCAAGTGGGTCAGCTTGCCCGTGTCCTCTTCCATATGCGCACGCTCGATCTCCACCCGCCAGGTGGTGCCGTCGTCGAGCGGAACATCGAGGTGGCCATTGATCGCGATCGGCTCGTCATACTGCGAGATCTGGTAATTCTTCGGCATATCCGGATAGAAGTAGTTCTTCCTGGCGAACCGGCACCACGGCACGATCTCGCAGCCGAGCGCCAACCCGATGCGGATCGCCGACTCCACCGCGGTCTGATTGAGCACCGGCAACGCCCCGGGCAGCCCCAGACACACCGGGCACACCTGGGTATTGGGTTCTGCGCCGAACTTGTTGGCGCAGCCGCAGAACATCTTGGTGGCGGTGGACAGCTCGACATGCACTTCCAGGCCGAGCACCGGTTCATAGCGCGCCACGACGTCGTCGTAGTCGATTAGTTCGGCTTGAGAAGAGCTGGCCGCGACAGTCATGACCCCGATCCTAGTGGCGGGGCTCTACACCAACTTCGGGTGCACGCCCGGGATCAAACCGACCGTGACGGCCACCCGCTGTAACTCGGTGTAGACGCCCTCGGGGATTTGCAATAGAAATCACACCCGTCACGTCGGCACCACCGACCTTGTAGTGGTGGGTTCGAAAGGTGGTATCACACGCGATACCACTTCCGAGCGGATGCAATACCCCAGAAGCCCCGCTGCGCCCCGCCTTCTGGGGCTTCTAGCCGAAGAATTCGGCGGCGTCGTCGTACCGGCTCTGCGGCACCAGCTTCAGCTGACGCACTGCGTCGGCCAGCGCTACCCGGCCAATCTCCTGACCTCTCAGCGACACCATCATCCCGTACTCACCGGCGTGCGCGGCGTCGGCGGCGTTCACGCCGAAGCGGGTGGCCAGCACCCGATCGAACGGCGTCGGCGTGCCGCCGCGTTGCACGTGCCCCAGCACGGTGACCCGCACTTCCTTGTTGATCCGCTTCTCGACCTCGACACCCAGTTGTTGCGCGACGCCGGTGAAGCGCTCGTGCCCGAACTCGTCGATGCCGCCCTGGCGCAGTTGCATCGTGCCCTCGGCGGGCTTCGCGCCTTCGGCCACCACGCAGATGAAATGTGAATCGCCGCGCACGAAGCGCTGTTTGATCAGCCGGCACACCTCTTCGACGTCGTACGGCTGCTCGGGTATCAGCGTCATGTGGGCACCCGATGCCAGGCCGGCGTTCAACGCGATCCACCCGGCGTGGCGGCCCATCACCTCGACCAGCATCACCCGCTGATGCGATTCGGCGGTGCTGTGCAACCGGTCGATGGCCTCGCTCGCGACGGTCAGCGCGGTGTCATGCCCGAATGTCACGTCGGTGCAGTCGATGTCGTTGTCGATGGTCTTGGGAACCCCGACCACCGGCACGTTTTCCTCGGACAGCCAGTGCGCCGCCGTGAGCGTGCCTTCTCCGCCGATCGGGATGAGCACGTCGATGCCGTTGTCGTCCAGCGTCTGCTTGATCTGATCCAGCCCCGCACGCAGCTTCTCCGGGTGCACCCTGGCGGTGCCCAGCATCGTGCCGCCCTTGGCGAGCAGACGATCGTTGCGGTCGTCGTTGGCCAGCTGGATACGACGGTTCTCCAAAAGCCCGCGCCAGCCGTCCTGGAAGCCGACGACCGACGAGCCGTATCGCACCTCGCAGGTCCGCACGATCGCCCGGATCACCGCGTTCAGCCCGGGACAGTCGCCTCCGCCGGTAAGTGTTCCGATCCGCATGCTGCCATCCTCCCCCGTTACAGCGCAGTCGGCAGCGGACCTCGTGCAATCTCGTATGCGGCGCCCACCCGGTACAGCCGGTCGTCCGCCAGCGCCGGGGCCATGATCTGCAGACCGACGGGCAGATTGTCGTCGGGCGACAGACCCGAAGGCACCGACATCCCGCAATGGCCAGCCAGATTCAGCGGCAGCGTGCACAGGTCGAACAGGTACATCGCCAGCGGATCGTCAACCTTCTCCCCCAGCGCGAAGGCCGTGGTCGGAGTCGCAGGCGACACCAGCACGTCGACCTTCTTGTACGCCTCGTCGAGGTCGTGGGCGATCAGCGTACGCACCCTCTGCGCTTGGTTGTAATAGGCGTCGTAGTAGCCCGCTGACAGCGCGTACGTACCAATCATGATGCGGCGCTTAACTTCTGGACCGAAACCGGCAGCGCGCGTCAACGCCATCACCTCTTCGGCGCTGTGCGTGCCGTCGTCGCCGACGCGCACGCCGTACCGCATGCCGTCGAACCGCGCCAGGTTCGACGAGACCTCTGACGGCAGGATCAGGTAATACGCCGGCAGCGAGTAATCGAAGTGCGGGCAGTCGACTTCGCTGACTTCCGCGCCAAGCGCAGTCAGCTGCTCGACCGCGGCGTTGAACGACTCCAGCACGCCGGCCTGATAGCCGTCGCCGCGCAACTGCTTGACCACGCCGATCTTCACGCCCTTCAGGTCGCCCGAGGCGCCTTCTCTGGCAGCGGCGACCACGTCGGGCACCTCGGCCTCGACAGAGGTGGAATCCTTCGGGTCGTGCCCGGCGATGACCTGATGCAGCAGCGCGGTGTCGAGCACCGTGCGCGCGCACGGACCGCCCTGGTCCAGCGACGACGCGCACGCGATCAACCCGTACCGCGACACC
>DATFCF010000327.1:0-4269 GCA_035253445.1 Mycobacterium sp. | reverse complement strand
CGATCAGCAGGCCCGCTGCCAGCACGGCGGCCGCGGCGGGGGAGATGACCGCGATGACAGCCGTGGCGGCGAGGCCGAGCACGCCGGCGACGGCGATCGGCACCAGCGCACGCACGAGCACATTGGACAGCTCGTCGACGTCCGCGCCGATGCGTGCGACCAGATCGCCGCTGTTCCGTCGCACCGCAGCGTCGACCGGGCCGCGAGCCAGCCGCATGTACAGTCGCTCACGAACCGTGCCCGCCGACCGCAGCGCGAGGTCGTGGGAGGCCAGCCGCTCGCAGTACCCGAGCACACCGCGGGATATGCCAAGGGCCCGCACCGCCACCACCGCCACCGTCAGGTCCAGAACCGGCGGCATTTGCCACGCCCGGGTGATCAGCCAGGCCGAAACCCCTGTCAGCGCAAGGGCACTGCCGAGTGCGAAGACGCCGAACCCGATGGCCATCAGAAGTCGGGGCAACCTGGGACGCAGCAGCTCAAGCATCGACAAGGCTCCCCATGCACACGACCCGATCGCCGATCGCCAGCACCGGGTCGCGGTGGCCGATGACGATGACCGTCGTACCGGCCGCTGCGCGGTCTGTGATCGCGCGCAGCACACGCTGCTCGGTGGCGGCATCGAGGTGGGCGGTGGGCTCGTCGAGCAGTAACAGCGGTGCCGTTGAGCCGAATATCCGGGCCAGGCCGAGCCGCTGGCGTTGGCCCAGCGAAAGACCGACTCCGTCGCGGCCGATCCGGCTGTTCAGTCCCTCCGGTAGTTCCGCCAGTGCCGTGTCGAAACATGCTGCGCGGCAGGCATCTTCTACGTTGCTGAGCGGTCCGAATAGCTCGAGGTTTTGTAGCACGGTGCCAGGTACGAGCATCGGCCGGTGGGCCAGCCAAGCCAGCTGACCCCACCACGCCTGCCGGTCGAGATCATCGACATCGACACCGTCGATGTCGATCCGTCCTGACGGCGGCGCTTCGAGGCCGAGGATGGCCTGTAGCAACGTGGTCTTTCCCGCGCCGTTGGGGCCGGTTAGCACGGTGACTCGGCCTGGCTCGATGTCGGCGTCCAGTGCGTCGATGTGGATCGTGGCGCCCCTCGCCTCGACGGTGCGGTCGCCGGCGGGCGGGGTGGGCAGTTGCTCGATGAGCGCAAATGCCGCTTCGGCGGCTGTTTTTCCGTCCTGAGCGGCGTGGAACGCCACCCCGACGCGGCGCAGCGGCCAGAACACTTCAGGCGCGAGCAACAGCGCCGTCAGGCCCGCCGCCAGGGTCATCTCCCCGTACACCAGCCGCATCCCGACGCTGACGGCGACAAGCGCGACGCCGAGCGTGGCCAGCAGCTCCAGCACGAGAGCAGACAGGAATGCGATTCGCAGCGTGGCCATCGCAGAACGGCGATGTGCCGCACCGAGTTCGGCGATACGAGTCGCGGAGTCGCCGACCCGCCCGAGCGCCCGCAAGGTCGGCAAGCCTGCCACGAGATCCAGCAGCCGGGCTTGCAACGTCGTCATGGCTGCCAGCGCCGCGGCTGAACGGTCGGCGGTGGCCAGTCCGATCAGCACCATGAAGATCGGGATCAGAGGCAGTGCGATCAGCACGATCACGGCTGATGGCAGGTCGAACATCGCAATGACTGCTGCGGTGGCCGGTGTCAGGATCGCCGCCAGGAACAGCGCCGGGATATACGTGGTGAAGTACTGCCGTAGCCCATCGAGACCGCGAGTGACCACGGCCGCAGCGGCGTCACGGTGCTTGGCGAGTTGGCGCGGCGGCAGCGATGTGACCGCCTCGAGCACCTGAGCGCTCAGATCGGAAATCACGTCGCTCGCACCGCGTTGGGCAAGCCGGCCCTGCTGCCATTGAGCGAGGGCCCGAATCACCCACGCCGACAACAAAAGCCACAGGGGCACGGCAAGGCTGTCGAGGCTTCGATAGCTTGGATCGGTGATCACCCGGGCGGCGATGCCGGCAAGGATCACCGCCGATGCGATCGTGGCGCCGGAGATCAGCACCCCGCAGACCGTCGTCGCGACAAGGAAGCGACGCATCGCCGCCGATGCATGCCAGAGTCGCGGGTCGACCGGGCCGCGCCCGTTTGCGCTTATGACGGCCTCCTCGACAATCCGACGGAT
Source organism: Mycobacterium sp. (assembly GCA_035253445.1). Lineage (GTDB taxonomy): Bacteria > Actinomycetota > Actinomycetes > Mycobacteriales > Mycobacteriaceae > Mycobacterium. The sequence continues at coordinate 2,146 of DATFCF010000327.1, read as the reverse complement.
GCGGGTATGGCGTCGGCCGTGATCCGGCGGCGGAACACCCAATACGTCCACCCCTGGTACAGCATGACAAGTGGCAGCAGGGTCAGCGACGCCCACGACATGATCTTGAGCGTGTACGGGGTCGACGAGCCGTTGTAGATCGTCACGCTCCAGTCAGGGTTCAGCGTTGACGGCAACAGGTTCGGGTACAGCGAGCCGAATATCATCACCGCAACCGCGGCGATGACGACTACAGTCGCAAGGAAGGCCAAGCCCTCACGGCGGCGCGCCCACATCAGCGTGACGGCGGTCAGCAGTGCGAGCACCGCCACGGCCAGAGCCAGCCAGGTCCACGATTTGCCGTGCGCCAGCTGGGTCCACAACCCGAACCCGCCGGCGAGGACGATCACCGGAACCGTCAACACTCGGGCGAACCGGAACGCGTCGTCGCGCACCGGCCCGGCGGTCTTCAGCGCCACGAAAACCGCCCCGTAGAAGGCGAACAGTGAACCGGTCGCGAGTCCGCCAAGCAGCGTGTAGCCGTTGAGCACGTCGCCGATCGCCAGGTGCACGCGGTGGTCGGCATCGATCGGCAGACCGCGGACCAGGATCGCGAACGTCACACCCCACAAGATCGCCGGAAGCCATGATCCGAACGCGATCCCGACGTCGGCCCAAGCCCGCCACTTCGGGTCGTCGACCTTGCCACGCCACTCGATGCCCACGATGCGCAGGATCATTCCGAACAGGATGGCCAGCAGCGGCAGGTACAGCGCCGAAAACAGCGTGGCGTACCAGTTCGGGAACGCGGCGAACATCGCTGCGCCCGCAGTGATCAGCCACACCTCGTTGGCGTCCCACACCGGGCCGATGGTGTTCAGGGCGGCGCGGCGGTGCTGCTCCGGGTCCCCCTCGCCGACGAGTCCGAACGGCGCCATCAGCATCCCGACACCGAAATCGAAACCTTCGAGAATGAGGAAGCCGAGGAACAGCACGGCGATGATCACGAACCACAACTCTTGAAGTCCCACCGAAACTCCTAGTAAGCGAACGACAGAGGGGCCACGTCGTCCTCGGCGGGCGGCGTGGGCGGAGCGGGCTCGGAGTCGTGTTCCAGCGGCCCCTCGACCACATAGCGGCGCAACAACCAGAACCAGACCACGGCCAGCGCCCCGTACAAGAGGGTGAACACCCCCAGGGAGAAGAAGACCATCCCCGCGGTGTGGTCCGACACTCCGTCCTGCACGATCATGCGCACCAACTGGTCGCCGGTGGGATTGGGCACCACCACCCATGGCTGCCGGCCCATCTCGGTGAACACCCAACCGGACGAATTGGCAAGGAACGGCGTCGGGATGGTGGCCAGGCCGAACCAGCCGAGCCAGCGCTGGTCGGGAATCCGGCCGCGGCGGGTCAGCCACAGTGCGGCCAGCGCGAAAGCCACTGGTATCAGCATCAACCCGATCATGGTGCGGAATGCCCAGTAGGTGACGAACAGATTCGGCCGGTAGTCACCGGGGCCGAACTTCTCTTCGTACTGCTCCTGCAGATCCTTGACGCCTTCCAGTCGCACCCCGTCGAACTTGCCCTCGGCAAGAAAGGGCAATACGTAAGGGACTTCGATCAGATGGGTGACGCTGTCGCAGTTGTTGTGGGTGCCGACAGTCAGGATTGAGAAGTCCGGGTCGGTTTCGGTGTGGCACAACGATTCTGCCGATGCCATCTTCATCGGCTGCTGCTCGAACATCAGCTTGGCCTGCGCGTCGCCGGTCAAGAACAGGCCTGCCGAGGCCACCAGTGCGACCAGGCTGCCTGCGATGGTCGCCGGCCGGTACATGGTCCTGGCCGCTTCGGCATCCTCCGGTCTCCTGTGCGAGCGGACCATCAGCCACGCTGACACTCCGGCCACGAAAGCTCCTGCGGTCAAGAACGATCCGGTCACCGCATGCAGAAACGCCCAGATCGCGGTGTTGTTCGTCAACAACGCGCCGAAGTCCACGAGTTCAGCTCGGCCTGTCTGCGGGTTGAAGCGCGCACCGACGGGGTGCTGCATGAACGAGTTCGCGGCGATGATGAAGTACGCCGAGGCGTTGACCGCGAAGGCGACGACCCAGATGCACGCGAGGTGCACCAGGCGCGGCAGCCGGCTCCAGCCGAAGATCCACAA
>DATFCF010000326.1:0-15493 GCA_035253445.1 Mycobacterium sp. | reverse complement strand
GGCGAGAAGAGCGGCCGGGATTCGCGTTCGGGTGAGTCCGTGGAACTGGCCAAGTCGAACATCCTCATGCTCGGCCCCACCGGCTGCGGCAAGACCTACCTGGCGCAGACGCTGGCCAAGATGCTCAACGTGCCGTTCGCGATCGCAGACGCCACCGCGCTGACGGAGGCAGGCTATGTCGGCGAAGACGTCGAGAACATTCTGCTCAAGCTGATCCAGGCGGCCGACTATGACGTCAAGCGCGCCGAGACCGGGATCATCTACATCGACGAGGTCGACAAGATCGCCCGCAAGAGCGAGAACCCGTCGATCACCCGCGACGTGTCCGGCGAGGGTGTGCAGCAGGCGCTGCTGAAGATCCTCGAGGGAACACAGGCGTCGGTGCCTCCGCAGGGCGGGCGTAAGCATCCGCACCAGGAGTTCATCCAGATCGACACCACCAACGTGCTGTTCATCGTGGCGGGCGCGTTCGCCGGGCTGGAGAAGATCGTCTCCGATCGGGTGGGCAAACGCGGTCTGGGCTTCGGCGCCGAGGTGCACTCGAAGGCTGAGATCGATACCCAGGACCACTTCGCCGAGGTCATGCCCGAGGACCTGATCAAGTTCGGGCTGATCCCAGAGTTCATCGGCCGGCTGCCCGTGGTGGCCTCGGTGACCAACCTCGACAAGGAGTCGTTGGTCAAGATCCTGTCCGAGCCGAAGAACGCCTTGGTCAAGCAGTACACCCGGCTGTTCGAGATGGACGGTGTGGAACTCGAATTCACCGGCGACGCGCTGGAGTCCATCGCCGATCAGGCAATCCATCGCGGCACCGGCGCTCGTGGCCTGCGCGCGATCATGGAAGAAGTCCTGCTGCCGGTGATGTACGACATCCCCAGCCGCGACGATGTCGCCAAGGTCGTCGTGACCAAGGAAACCGTGGAGGACAACGTCCTGCCGACCATCGTGCCGCGCAAGCCTGCTCGTCCCGAGCGGCGCGACAAGAGCGCTTGATTCCTCGCGGCCTCAGGTAGCCGCGTCGGCGGCACCGACCAGAAGCAAGCCGTCGACCGTGGCGTCATTGTTCGGAGCGGCAGCGGCCATCATCGTCGCATGAGCCTGGTCCGGGTCTGTGTCGGGCGGCACGACCAGCAATACGATTCGCCCGCGGGTGGCGCCGAGGATCTCAAGGGTGTTGATCGGCTGACGGCGGTATCCGTCGAGCCGGACTTCGTTTTCGCCGACGACGGCCTTCCGCGGTGCCACGGCCCACTCGCCCAGGTTGTACATGACTCGCTCGATCCGGCCGAGCCGAACAGATAGCACTGCAAGCAGGTTTGGAAGCTCGCTCGTGAGATCGTCGCTCCACGGCCACCAGGCCCCGTCGACATATCCGGTTCGTGGCGCCTTGGGTTTCATTCGCAGACGCGGCGTGAAATCCGGCGGAGAGGGGTGACGACCGGCGGCGGTTTGGGATTCTTGTTGCGTCATGACGACGCTCCTGTCTTAGCCGCGAAACCGGCCAGATATACGAATCGGCGACGACACGACCTCTGAACGGTCACATGCGAAGTGCCGCCGATACGTCATACGCTACGCGCCGTGAACCAGGCCGCACGAAGCCGGTGCAACGCGGTCCGCGGCCGCCGCCGTTCCAGCGCAGCGCGCAACCCACGACGCTCGACCCCTTGCGCGACTTCGACCGTCGTCGCGGTGTGATTACCGAACATGCGCTCCGACGCCGTCTCGGGTGCGTCGTCGGACGTGGCGGTCAGGAACCGATCAGGGACGGCAAGTTTGTGAATCGTGCGCAGCGTCAGCAGATACTGACGCGGCAGCGAACCGGTGGTGTAGGGCAGGTCGTACTTGTCGCACAATGCCCGCACCGCCACCGCGATTTCAGGCAGCCGATTGGCGGGGAGATCCGGGAACAGATGATGCTCGATCTGATAGCAGAGGTGGCCGCTGAGAAAGGCCAGCACGCGTCCGGCATCGAAGTTCGCAGTGCCGAGCATCTGGCGGAGATACCATTCGGACTTGGTCTCGTGCTCAACCACGGATGGGTCGAATTTCTCTGCTCCGTCGGGGAAATGGCCGCAGAAGATCACCACATAGGCCCACAGGTTCCTGATCAGGTTGGCGGTCGCATTGGCTGACAGTGTCCTGCGCCATCGCCGTCCACTCAGCGCGGGAAACAGCAGATAATCCTTGGATACCTGGCGTGCGACCTTGACCGCCAGCTCCTTCGAATCCAGGGATCTCTGGGTGTCGTCGGCCGTGCGGTCGTGCACCGAATGCAGGCCGTGCAGGGCAATGCCCCATTCGAATATCGCCGCCAGCAAGAAGTTTCGAAGCGGCTGTATCAGGTGGCTGGGCTGCCAGGGCTCGTCGCGGGTGATCCGCATGATGCCGAAACCCATGTCGTCGTCCATGCCGAGGACGTTGGTGTACATGTGATGTGTGTAGTTGTGCGAATAGCGCCATTGGGAGGAGAGACCCGGCATGTCCCACTCCCACGTGCTGGAGTGGATTTCCGGGTCGTTCATCCAATCCCATTGGCCGTGACTGACATTGTGGGCGATTTCCATGTTCTCGATGCTCTTAGCAGTCGCGAGAGCGATCGTGCCCGCAAGCCAGCCCGTCCGCTTCCGGCTGAAGCCGATCACCAGCCGTGCCGTGACGTCCAACGTCCGCTGCAACATGATCGTGCGACGGATGTACGCGGCGTCCTTCGATCCGAGACTGTCGGTGATGTCGGTGCGGATGGCGTCGAGTTCGCGCCCGAATGCTTCGACGTCCGCATCAGTGAGATGCGCATAGGCAGCGACCCGGCTGATAGCCACTTCGAATCCTTGGATTGATGGGATGGAGCGCGTCGTTTTGGATGCGCCTGTGCTAATCCGTCCCATCCGTGGTCTGCACGCTGTCCCGAGCATCCACGATTCGGTGAAGATTCGGTTCGCCGGCCGAGACCGGTGAACCCCTCAGGCTGACGGCCCGGGGCGGAATGTCGCTTCCTGTTTCGAGTCTACGGCAGCCGCGATCCGCTGGCCCGTCCGGAGAAACCGACGGCTACCGAGCCTTGGCGTCCAGCCATGTGTCGGCCGACGGCGTCGCCGGAGTGACGGGCACCTGGTCGGACAGGAAGACGAGAGTCGGCTGATCGGCCTCGGATGACATCCGCACGACCGCGAACTGGATGACGTCGGTGCCGGGCTGCCGGGTCTGTTCCATCACGGCGTCGAGGAGCGTGGCCCGCGCCATCGGGTCGAGCACCGGGTCGGGCCGCATCAGCCTCCGGTGATCTGCCGGGCTCAAGGCGAAGTACGCCTCACGCCATCCGCTCCAGCCGTCGGGTCCGTGCTCCCGCCACACCAGCCGCGCTTGGTCTGGATCCAGCGCGAGCATGCCGCTCAGCGAGCTGACGAGACACCAGAGCAAGAAGACCGCTATCGCGACGAACTGCAGTTCGGTAACCATGGTCCGAGACTTCTCTTCAGCATCGCGGTACACACGAGTAGTCGACTACGCGACTTCGGGCGGTTTTCCCGCAGATCCGCGCTCGACAGCTCGATGGCCGCCCGGCCGAACGGATCGGCACACGGGTTCACGGCTGGCCCACCACGCTGCGCTCGCTGATGACCTCATCGACGAGTGCCGCGATCTCGGCGACCCCGTCTCGACGGGCGAACGCGGCCTCGAGGTCACGGGCGCCGCGCAGATAACGTCCGTCGTTGAGCACCTCGCGCACAGCGGCGCGCACCGCGCCCGCGGTCGGGGTGCCGGTCTTCAGGTTGACGCCCGCGCCGGTCCACGCCACCCGCGCGGCGACTTCCGGTTTGTCCTCCGTGTTGCCGGCGACCACCAGCGGTACCCCCGCCGCCAGCGCACGCTGTACCGCGCCGTAGCCGCCGTTGGTGACCATCACGTCGACCTTGGGCAGCAGCACATCGTGCGGAATATATTCGGCCACAAAGGTATTGGTCGGCAATGGTCCCCTGAGCTGGGACACGTCGCGCCCGCCGGTGGTCGCGACCACGATGACGTCCTCGCCGCCGAGCGCGTCGATCGTCGGCTCCACCAGACGGCCCAGATCGGCGTTGTCGATGGTGCCCTGGGTGACGTGGACGACGGGACGGTCGCCGTCGAGTTGCGACCACCATGGCGGGCGCCGGAAGCCTCTCGAGGGTGCCGGATGGACCGTGCCGACATAGCGCACGTTCGACGGCAGATCGCCTCGCGGATAGTCGAACTCGGGAACCGTCGGAGAGATGTAGCGGTCGGCCAGCAACCCGGAATCCAGGATGAACATGGGCAGCGAGCGGCTGTTCATCCGGTTCAGCAGGTAGTTGGCAGCCTTCTGCGATTCACGCAGTAGCACCTTCTGTGACAGGACGTTCAGCGCACGGTTGCGCAGCCGTCCGAGCGGGCTTGACGACGGTGCCATGCCCAATCCGCTGGGTGCGGTGTCGCGGCTGCTGATCATCAACGGCGTTGTGGTGTAGGCCAACACGGGCGGCCGGGCCGCATGATCGCCGAGCAGGAACGGCAGGATCCCCAAGAAGCCGGCGTCGACGATGATCGCGTCGAACTGCGTCTGCGCCATCAGTTGCGCCAGGGCATGTGCCTGATGGGGCATCGCTTGCACGAACACCCGGACGATGTCGAAGTTGACCCGCTTGATGCCGGAGGTATCGGCCCGGCCTGGCAGGTCGATGTCCAGACGGGTCATGTCGAAGTCGGCCGCGGCCGGTATCGCTTTCGGGGTGGCACCGATCGCGCGGATCTTGGCGGCGTGGTCGGCCGAACTGAGCACGGTCACGCGGTCGCCGCGGTCGACCAAACCTTGCGCGACGTTCAACAGCGGTCCGATGTGGCCGAGCGGCGACAGCGAGGCAATGAGGATTTCTGGCATGCCACGATGCTCGCCAACTGCCCGCGCCCAAGCTTGGAGGTTAGGTGGAGATCGGGTGGAGATCGCAGGTAGATGCGCCGGACGGCAGGAGCAGGGCGACTGGGGGAAGCGATTTACCGTTTGATGCGGTCGGGGCGGGTGTAGATGTTCATCGAGTCGCCCCTCAGGAAGGCCACCAGGGTAAGCCCGGACTGGCTGGCCAGGTCGACCGCCAGCGACGACGGCGCCGACACCGCGGCCAGCACCGGGATACCCGCCATCACGGCCTTCTGGGTGAGTTCGAATGATGCCCTGCCGCTGACCAGCAGCACGGTCGCGCTCAGCGGTATCCGATTCTGTTCCAGGGCCCACCCGATCACTTTGTCGACGGCGTTGTGCCTGCCGATGTCTTCACGGACGGCCAGCGTGGTGCCGTCGACGTCGAACAGCGCGGCACCATGCAGGCCTCCGGTGCTGGCGAACACCTTCTGCGCGTCGCGAAGCCGGTCCGGCATCGCGGACAGTGTTTCGGCGGCGACCATCGACGGATCGTCGCCGGGGCCGTGGCGACTGATCAGCCGCACGGCCTCGAGTGAGGCCTTGCCGCAGACCCCACACGACGAGGTGGTGTAGAAGTTGCGGGTCACGTCCACGTCGGGCATGGCGACGCCTGGCGCGAGTGTCACGTCGAGCACGTTGTAGGTGTTTTGCGAGAACCCCAAGCTGTCGTCGATTGCGCCCTTGCAGTACCGCACGGTGAGCACGTCGTCGCGGCTGCCGATGACCCCCTCGGTGAGCAGGAAGCCCTGCGCCAGTTCGATATCCGAGCCCGGCGTGCGCATGGTGACTGTGATCGGGGTGCCGTTGACGCGGATCTCCAACGGCTCTTCGACGACGAGGGTCTCCGGGCGTGCAACCGCGTCGTCAGCAGTGACGTGCTGCACGCGGCGACGCGCGGTTACCCGCCCCACTGGGTCGTCCCCTTGTTGTCCCCCTGCCCTGCGGGCGGGAGGTGCCCCCAGCGCTCCGTCCCCGAGGCTGCCTCCAGCCGTATCACGATCGCCTTCGACACCGGCGTATTCGACTTGGCGGCAACGTGATCCAGGGCGACCAGCGGATTGGTCTCGGGGTAGTAGGCCGCGGCGTTGCCCTGCGGGGTGGAATAGGCGACAACCCTGAAGTCCTTCGCACGCCGCTCCTGCAGCTGTCCGTCGCCGTTGGTGAACTCGGACACCAGATCGACGCGGTCACCGTCTTTGAGGCCGAACGACTCGATGTCGGCCGGGTTCACGAACACCACCCGACGGCCGCCCTTGACGCCGCGATAGCGGTCGTCGAGCCCGTAGATGGTGGTGTTGTACTGATCGTGGCTGCGCATGGTCTGCAGTATCAGTCGCCCGGGCGGTACGGGAACCCATTCCAGTGGGTTGACCGAGAAGTTGGCTTTACCTGTGATGGTAGGGAATTCGCGGGAGTCCCGGGGACCATGCGGAAGCTGGAAGCCGTCGGGTGCGCGCACCTTGCGGTTGTAGTCGTCACAGCCGGGAACCACGGCTGCGATCGCGTCGCGGACGGTGTCGTAGTCGCCGTTGAACCGCTCCCACGGCACGGGATGCTCGGGCCCGAGCAGGGTGCGGGCCAGTTGGCAGACAATCGCAACCTCGCTGCGCACCTCGTCGCTGGGCGGATGCAAGCTGCCTCGCGACAGGTGCACCATCGACATCGAATCCTCAACGGAAACCTGCTGTTTCGCCCCGTTTTGGATGTCGCGGTCGGTGCGGCCCAGCGACGGCAGGATCAACGCGGTGGCGCCGTGCACGACGTGGCTGCGGTTCAGCTTCGTCGACACCTGCACCGTGAGCGAGCAGCTGCGCAGCGCGGCCTCGGTGACGACGGTGTCGGGGGTGGCCGTCGCGAAGTTGCCACCCATACCCATGAACACCTTGGCGCGGCCGTCGCGCATCGCGCGGATCGCATCCACGGTGTCGACGCCATGCTCGCGCGGGCTGACGATGCCGAACTGGGCGTCCAATGCTGCGAGGAAGGCCTCGGGCATCTTCTCCCAGATGCCCATGGTGCGGTCGCCCTGCACGTTGGAATGTCCACGCACCGGGCACAATCCGGCACCCGGCTTGCCGATCATGCCACGCATCAGCAGCAGATTGGTGACCTCCGAGATGGTCGGCACGGCGTGCTTGTGCTGCGTGAGACCCATGGCCCAGCACACGATCGTGCGCTCGGAGGCGACCATCATCTTCGCCACCCGCTCCAGCTGCGCCCGCTCGATGCCGGTGGCTTCCAACACCGTGTCGATGTCGACCGACCGCGTTCGGGCTTCGTAGCCGGCGAAGTTCGCGCAATGCCGGTCGACGAAGTCACGGTCGACGACCGTGCCGGGGGCGGCGTCGTCGGCCTCAAGCAGCAGCCGGCCGAGTCCGGCGAACAGCGCCATGTCGCCGCCGAGCCGGATCTGCACGAACTCATCGGCGATCGGGACGCCGTGGCCGATCACGCCGTGTACCTTCTGCGGATCCTTGAACCGCATCAGGCCGGCTTCGGGCAGCGGGTTGACCGCGATGACCTTGGCGCCGTTGGCCTTCGCCTTCTCCAGCACCGAAAGCATCCTGGGGTGGTTGGTGCCCGGGTTCTGGCCGGCGATGACGATCAGGTCGGCCGTGGTGACGTCCTCGACCGTGACCGAGCCCTTGCCGATGCCGATCGCCTCGATCAGCGCCGCACCCGAGGACTCGTGACACATGTTGGAACAATCCGGCAGGTTGTTGGTGCCGAAGCTGCGGACCATCAACTGGTATAGGAAGGCAGCCTCGTTGCTGGTCCGTCCCGACGTGTAGAACACCGCCTCATTTGGGTTGTCCAGCGCACGCAGTTCGTCGGCGATCAATCGATAGGCGTCCGCCCACTCGATCGGCCGGTAGTGGGTGTCGGCGGGGCGGAGAACCATCGGATGCGTCAGCCGGCCCTGCTGCGAGAGCCAGTACTCCGGCCTGCCCTCCAGATCGGCCACCGAATGGCGCGCGAAGAACTCGGGCGTGACGACGCGCTTGGTGGCCTCCTCGGCGACGGCCTTGGCACCGTTCTCACAGAACTCGGCGAACTTGCGGCCGCCATGTTCCTCCGGCCACGCGCAGCCGGGGCAGTCGAAGCCCTTGCGCTGATTGAGTCGTGCCAGTGCGGCAGCGGTGCGGAGCGCGCCCATGGACTCCAGCCCGCGTCGCAGCGACACCATCACGGCTTTGACGCCGGCGGCCTCGTGCTCGGCGCCCGTGGCGATGACTGAGTGTTCGTCGTAGGTGACGCCGATGTCGCGGGTGGTGTCGCGTCTTCTGCCCAACTGCATGTGACAAGCCTATGACGTCAACGCAGTAGCAAACGCATTCTGGCGTTGACGGCGACGTAACAAGTTTGCCATCGGACGTCCCTAGGGTTGGCCGGTCAACCGTCCGTCGAGAAGAAGCGGACGACAGCAGCGATAGGAACTCAGTTGAGCGGAAATGCCGTCCGTTTGCAGGCGATCAACAATGTCGAGGCCTACGTGCCTCCAGCGATCAGCTTCGTGGTGGGGGAGGAGCCGGGCGCGATCTTCGGCGCCAACGTCTTCACCAAGGCCGAGATGCAGTCGCGTCTGCCGAAGTCGGTCTACAAGTCGATCGTCGCGACCATCGAGAAGGGCGTCAAGCTCGACCCGGCGATCGCCGACTCCGTCGCCGCGGCGATGAAGGACTGGGCCTTGGAGAAGGGCGCCACCCACTACGCCCACGTTTTCTACCCGATGACTGGTCTGACGGCTGAGAAGCACGACAGCTTCCTGGAGCCCATATCCGATGGTCAGACGCTGGCCGAGTTCGCCGGCAAGACCCTGATCCAGGGTGAGCCGGATGCGTCCAGCTTCCCGTCCGGCGGGCTGCGCAGCACTTTCGAGGCGCGCGGATACACGGGCTGGGACGTCACCAGCCCGGCGTACATCCTGGAGAACCCGAACGGCAACACCTTGTGCATCCCGACGGTGTTCGTGTCGATGACCGGTGAGGCGCTGGACTACAAAACACCGCTGCTGCGCAGCCAGCAGGCGATGGGCACCCACGCCGAGCGGATCCTGAAGCTGTTCGGCCACGACAAGCTGGAGAAGATCGTCGCGTTCTGCGGCCCCGAGCAGGAGTACTTCCTGGTCGACCGGCACTTCTTCCTGGCCCGTCCCGACCTGGTCAATGCGGGCCGCACCCTGTTCGGCGCCAAGCCGCCCAAGGGTCAGGAATTCGACGATCACTACTTCGGTGCCGTCCCCGAGCGGGTGCTGGGCTTCATGATGGATACCGAACGTGAGCTGTTCAAGCTGGGCATCCCCGCCAAGACCCGCCATAACGAGGTCGCGCCAGGTCAGTTCGAGATCGCCCCGATGTTCGAGCGCGGCAACATTGCCTCAGACCACCAGCAGCTGCTCATGACCGTCTTCAAGACGATCGCCAAGAAGCACGGCATGGAGTGCCTGTTCCACGAGAAGCCGTTCGCCGGCGTCAACGGCTCGGGCAAGCACGTCAACTTCTCGCTGGGCAACGCCGAGTTGGGCTCGCTGCTGGTGCCCGGCGATACGCCGCACGAGAACGCGCAGTTCCTGGTTTTCTGCGCCGCGGTGATTCGCGCTGTCCACAAGTACGCCGGCCTGCTGCGGGTGTCGGTGGCTTCGGCCACCAACGACCACCGCCTCGGCGCCAACGAGGCACCGCCCGCAATCATCTCGATCTTCCTCGGCGACCAGCTGGCCGATGTGTTCGAGCAGATCGCCAAGGGAGCGGCGATGTCGTCAAAAGGCAAGGGCAGCATGATCATCGGCGTCGACACCCTGCCGGTACTGCCCACCGACCCTGGCGACCGCAACCGTACGAGCCCCTTCGCGTTCACCGGCAACCGGTTCGAGTTCCGTGCCCCGGGTTCGGGCCAAACGGTGGCTGTTCCCATGATGATGCTGAACACCATCATGGCTGATTCGCTCGACCACATGGCCACGATCCTGGAGAAGGCTGTCGCCGATGGCGAAGACTTCGACGAGGCCGTCCAGAAGCTGTTGACCGACATCATCACCGAGCACGGCGCCGTGGTCTTCAACGGTGACGGCTATTCGGAGAACTGGCAGATCGAGGCCGCCGAGCGAGGCCTGCCGAATCTGAAGACCACACTGGATGCGCTGCCCGAACTGATCAAGCCCGAGTCCATTGAGCTGTTCGAGCGCTACAGCGTGTTCAACGAGCGCGAACTGCACAGCCGCTACGAGGTACGCCTGGAGATGTATGCACTGACCATCGGCGTCGAGGCCAAACTGGCCCTGGAACTGGGGTCGACGGTGATTCTGCCCGCGGCCATCCGCTACCAGACCGAGATCGCACAAAACGTCGCGACGCTGAAGGCGGCTGGTGTCGAGCCGAGCATGACTCTGCTGGAACAGGTTTCGGGGCCGATCGCCGAGCTGACGGACGGTCTCGGCGAGTTGAAGGCGGGGCTCGGTCACTCGGCCGACGGTGCCTATGAAGAGGCCGCGCATGCCCTCAACGTTCTGTTGCCGGCCATGGAGAAGGTACGCGCCGCCGCCGATACGTTGGAAGGCATTGTGGCCGACGATCTTTGGCCTTTGCCGACCTATCAGGAGATGCTGTACATCCTGTAGACGAACTCCTCTGACGACGTCGCCGAGTGTGGGGGTCGTGCCCGCCAGATGTGGGCATTGGTAAACCTGCAGCCCCCACACTCGGCGGCTACGTGGAGTGTTACGGAAGGGCGACCCACCCGGCGTCCTGGTCGTGTGAGGCCACCGCGGCTTCGACGAACCGGACGCCGAGCAGGCCGTCGATGCCGGTGGGAATGGACAGGTCGCGGCCAGGGCTGCCGCGGAGTAGGTCGGCGAGGTCGAGGTAGAAGTTGGCGAACGCCTCGATGAATCCTTCCGGATGGCCGAGGCCGACGCGGGTCAGGCGGGCGGCGTCGTCGGACAGCGTGCTCATGCCGTGCGCGAGAATCGTTGCGCCGCCGGATGGGTCGCGCACGATGAGGTGTTGAGGGTCCTCGTGACGCCACTCCAGGCTCGCGTCGTCTCCGAACACCCGGATGCGCAGGCCATGCTCGTGCCCGGTGGCCGCCATGGTCGCCCACACCGTTGCCGGGGCGCCGTTGGACAAGGTCAGCCGCACGGCCGCGTTGTCGAAGACCCGTCGTCCGGGGACAAGCGTGCTCAGGTCCGCGGAGATGCGGGTGGCTTCCAGGCCGGTGATGTAGCGCAGTAGGTGGTACGCGTGGGTGCCGACATCGGCGACGGCGCTGGCCGCACCACCGAGGTCCGGGTCCATCCGCCACTGGTCGATCGGAGCTGACGCCCACCCGGACGCGTGTTCGGCGGCGACGAATCTGATTCGACCGAGGTCACCGTTGCGGACCATTCGAGCGGCGTGTCTGACCATCGCATACGCCGAATAGATATGGGGCACAGCAAGGATCGCATTGTTGGTTTCGGCGATGGCGACGAGTTCAGCCGCCGTCGTGGAGTCGTTCGTCAGCGGCTTTTCGCAGACCACCGAAATGCCCCGTTCGAGGAAGGCCTTCGTTATCTCGTGGTGGGTGTTGTTCGGGGTGACCACCACGACGACGTCGAGGCTGTCTTCGCTTTCCGCCATCTGCCGGTAGTCGTCGTAGACCTGCGGTACGCCGATGCTCCTGGCGAACTCGGCCGACGCCGCCGCGTCGCGCCCGAAAACTCCGGCGGCGAGGACGTATTTGTTGTCGAGCCACATGGCGTGGCGGTGGGCGGCACCGATCATGGCGCCGGCGCCGCCGCCGACCATGCCTGCGACCAGCCGATCTGTCATGGCTCAATCTTGCGCGAGCGACCGCTCTTGTACGTCAAATGTCGGCGTGTTGCGTACAAACACGGCCTCTCGCGGCTTCGCGCGGGCCCACGCGGGGAGGTCGCGGCATGTGGGGTTACTGGTTTTGGGGGAAGCCGAGTTCGATGCCGCCGCTTCGCGGGCGTCCTCGTCGGGACCGGACCACCGCAGCACCGGCAGCACCGACGCGATCCCGACCCCCGCGTCTGCGCACACCTTGCGGAACTGGGCGACCAGTTCGTCGTCGGCGCGCGGGTGGTTGAAGAACGGGATGAAGTCGCGATGCGGGGTCAGCTGCAGGTACTCGTAGCCCAAGTCCGCGACGACGCGCGGAAAGTCGAGCAGCGCGTGGTCGTGGTGAAACGGCGTGGGGTCCAGGGCGATCTTCATCAGACGCTAACCCTTTCCGCGAGTTCGACATTGACGCGTTCGCCGGTTTCCAGTGACCGGACACCCGCTTCGCACACCGCCGCTGCGGCGTAGCCGTCCCACGCGGTCGGCCCGTCGACGTTGACGCCGGACCGTACCGCGTCGACCCATCGCTGCACCTCGATGTCGTACGCAGTGCCGAACCGTTCCCGGAAGCCCGGCGTGATCCGGCCACCCCAGGTACCAGGGGCCGACTTGCGGACCAGGCCGACGTCGAGACCGATTGTGGCGCTGCCCAGTTCACCGACGACCTCGGTGCGAACCTCATAGGCGACGCCAGTGCTGACGAACACCTCGACGTCGATATGCCGCCCGCTGACTGTCTGAAAGATCGCGATCTGCGGGTCCTGCAACCCCCGCGGTGCACCCCGATTCGGCATCGGCTTGATGATCTGGACCGAGGCGATCTCCTCGCCGAGCAGGAAGCGCGCCACGTCGACCTCGTGCACAAGCGAGTCCCTGACCACCATCGCAGAGTCGAAACTCGGTGGCACCGTGGGATTGCGGTGAACGCAGTGCATCACCAGCGGCTGGCCCAGCTCGCCGCCGTCGATGAGTGTCTTCAGCTGTTGGTACTCCGGATCGAAGCGACGCATGAAGCCGACCTGAATCAGCGGTGTGCCCAGCGCCGCCTCTCGGCGTGCCACCTCGAGAGAGGACGCCGAATCCGTGGTCAGCGGCTTCTCGCACAGCACGGGCTTGGCCTGTTCGAGGCACGCCAACAGTTGCTTCTCATGCGTCGGACCCGGTGTGGCGAGCAGTATCGCGTCGACGTCATCGTCGGCGATCGCGTCGAACGGGTCGTTGGCCACTCGGGCTCCTGGGACCGCGGCCGCGACTTCTGCCGCCTTCTCCGGCATGTAGTCGTTGACGACGGCTACATGTGCACCACTGATTCGGCTCGTGATGCGCGCGACGTGGTCGGCGCCCATCATGCCGACGCCCAGCACGGCAATTCGTAAATCTGACACGGTCTTTGGACTCCTAGAACTTCACCGACGGCACGCCGCACGACCCGAGGTAGCGGCGGGTGCGCTGCGCGATGGGTAGCGGCTGGTCGGGATCACACGGGTACATGTCCTGCTCGACGATCGCGAACAGGTCGATGCCGAGGTTTTCGATGGCGTCCAGCAGCGGCGGCATCTCGGGAATGCCGCGCGGTGGTTCAGTCATCGCGCCGAGCTTTACCGCCTCACCGAACGGCAGGTCCTCGGCCTCGACCTTGGCGCGTACCTCGGGATCGACCTGCTTGAGATGCAGGTACCCGATGCGGTCGGGGGCACGGTTGATGATCGCGAGGTTGTCGCCGCCGCAGTAGCTGATGTGCCCGGTGTCCAGGCACAGGTTCACGAATTCGGAGTTCGTGCCGTCCAGGAAGCGGTATACGTTTTCTTCGGTGTCGACGTGGCTGTCTGCGTGCGGGTGATATTGCGCTCGCACGCCGTACATTTCGAACATCGCCTTGCCGAGGTCGTTCATGCCGCCGGTCTTTTTCTTCCACTGCTCGGAAGTGAGACTGCGGTCTTCGAGCACCTGGCCGGTGGATGGGTCGCGCCACATCTCGGGGATGACCACGACATGCTTACCGCCGACCGCAGCGGTCAGCTTCGCCACGTCCTCGATCTGCTTCCACACTGAGTTCCACGCCGAATCTCCACGAGATTCGGACTGGTGCAGATGCTCGAACACCGTTCCCGCGGACAACTTCAGGTTGCGCGACGCGAGTTCGTCGGAGAGCTTCTGCGGGTCGGTGGGCAGATAGCCGTACGGCCCCAACTCGATCCACTGATAGCCAGATTCGGCCACCTCGTCCAGAAAGCGGGTGTACGGCGTCTGATTTGGATCGTCGGGGAACCACACACCCCACGAGTCGGGTGCTGAGCCGACAAGAATCGTGCTCATGAGTCAGGGATTTCCTTTCATATCTAGCTGTCGGCGGGTCGCACCAGGGGCCGCTGGATCTTCTTCCACTCGGCGTACGTCTGGTAAGCCGCTCGGGTGGAGTCCAGGGCCGAGACCTGGCTGACCGGAACGTCCCACCAGGATTCACTGTCCGGCGCATATACCCGTGGGTCGGTTTCGACGTGGATGACTGTGGGGTGCTCGTTGGCCTTGGCCACTTTGACGGCATCGTTGAACTCGCCGGCGGTCGCCGCGCGGATCACCTTGGCGCCCAGGCTGGCGGCGTTGGCCGCCAAGTCGACGGGTAGCTTGTCGCCCTGTAGGCGACCCGAGTCGTCGCGGTAACGGTATGCCGTGCCAAAACGCTGTGAGCCCAACGATTCCGAAAGCGAGCCGATCGAGGCGAAACCGTGGTTCTGCACGAGCACGACGATGACCTTCACGCCCTCTTGAACCGCGGTGACCAGTTCGGTGGCCATCATCAAATACGAGCCGTCGCCGACCATGATGAAGACGTCGCGGTCGGGGCTGGCCATTCTGATGCCAATGCCGCCGGCCACCTCGTATCCCATGCAGGAGTAGCCGTATTCGACGTGATAGCCCTTGCGGTCGCGGGTGCGCCACAGCTTGTGCAGATCACCGGGCATCGAGCCAGCCGCACACACCACCACGTCACGCGGATCCGAAAGCGTGTTCGCCAACCCGATCACCTGGCTCTGGTTCAGCGCGCTGCCGTCGTCCTCCACGCGGTAGGCCGCCGAGACCGTCGCATCCCAGTCCTTGGCGAGTTCGGCTGTACGCGCCCGGTATTCGTTGCTCACCGAGTAGTCGCTCAGCGCATCCGACAGCACGTCGATCGACTCGCGGGCATCGGCGACGACGGACAGCCCGCCCTGTTTGACGGCGTCGAACGACGCGACGTTGATGTTGACGAACCGCACGCCCTGGTTGTTGAAAGCCGTCCGCGATGCGCTGGTGAAATCGCTGTAGCGGGTGCCGATGCCGATGACCACGTCGGCCTCGGCGGCCAGCGCGTTGGCGGCGGTGGTGCCGGTCGAACCGATCGCACCGACCGACTGCGGGTGGTCGTAGGGCAGCGACCCCTTGCCTGCCTGCGTCTCCGACACCGGGATGCCGGTCGTCTCCACGAACGCCGCCAAGGTGTCGTTGGCGCCGGAGTAGATCACGCCGCCGCCTGCCACGATCAACGGGCGCTGCGCGGACCGGATCATTTCGGCGGCCTTAGCGATCACCGATCGCTCGGGCAGTGGCCGGGCAACGTGCCAAGTCCGTTCGGCGAACAGCGATTCCGGCCAGTCGAAGGCCTCGGCCTGGACATCCTGGGGAAGCGCGATCGTGGCGGCCCCGGTCTCGACGGGGTCGGTGAGCACGCGCATCGCGC
>DATFCF010000325.1:0-3117 GCA_035253445.1 Mycobacterium sp. | reverse complement strand
CATCTGTCCGGCAGCAACGACTTTACCGGCGGGCGCGTGCAGGTGCCGACGCGTATTGCCGGCGACAGTGGTACCGACGCTGCCAGCACGGCATTCGTCTCCACGGCGATCGCCGGTGCGCGAACGGCCAGCCTCGGCGGCGCTGTGCTGCGGTCCTATCTCGCCGGCCTCGGCCTGGCGAACAACGCCACCACGCCCAACACCAAGCTCGATGTGGCAGCCGGCGTGTGCGCGGACAGCACCAACGCCCAGATGCTGTCCGTGACCGCCTCGACCATCGACTGCGGCACTGTCGGCGCCAACGGTCTCGATGCCGGCACCCTGGCCAACAGCACCTGGTACCACGTCTTCGCGATCGGCAGGAACGACGGCACGACCGCGCTCCTGGCCTCGACGTCGCTCGGCTCACCGACCTTGCCGGCGACTTACACGCTGAAGCGGCGGATTGGCTCGTTCAAGACCGACGGCACCGCACACATCGTGGCGTTTATTCAAAGCGGAGACGAATTCCGCTGGGCTGCCTCGGTCGCCGATGTGAATGCAACCAATCCCGGCACGTCAGCCGTGACACCGGCGTTGTCGGTGCCGACAGGCGTGAGGGTGACGGCAGTCGGCAATGTCGTGGTCCAGGTCACGAGCACTTCCACCACGATCCTGCTGTCGGATCCAGCGGCCAACAATGAGGCGCCGATTGCGACCACGGCGGGGCTGGCCACGCCGGGCTTCTCGCTGGTGGCTTTTACGGGTGGCGTCAATGTCGGCGCGCCTTTTGCGGTCCGCACTGATACCTCCGCGCACATTCGTTACCGGCTTTCGGCGAGCGCCGCAGATATCAAGGTCGGCATTTTCACCCACGGCTGGATAGACCGCCGTGGCCGCGACGATTGAACCCCCAGGAGGCATCATGGATTATCCCGTACTGAACAAATCTCCCGACGTCGCCCAGGCGGTCCTGCCGCACACGATCGACGCCAACGGAAATGCCGTGCCGATCGGCAGCGCCAATCCGAGCCCGGTTGAATACTTTCCGAAGCCGATCGTCGCTGCGGCAACCGCGATGACCCGGCCGGCGAACGTCACGGCCTACACGACCGGCGATGCGGTCAGCAACAACGCCACCGCCGCGTCGGTGACGCCGATCAGCTTCCCGGCATCGGACGTCAACAACGCGCCTCTGCTGGTAACCCATGTCGAGCTGCTGTCGGCCGACACTGGGCCGGCGGCCGCCGCGGCGACTTTCGAGGTCTGGCTGTTCAACAGCGATCCGACAGCCAACAGCGGCGTCGGTGGCGGCGACAACGCGGCCTTCAGCCAGAAGCAGGCCGGCTTCATTGGCCGCATGCAGGGAACCTTCATCGCCGCGAGCGACGGTTCCATGGCGATCTGCACGCCGGTCGAGGGCAGCTTCATCCCGACCACGCCGTCATCAGGTGGCATGACGATCTACGGCCTGCTGAAGACGCTGACGGCATTCACGCCCTCCGCCAACAGCACGACCTTCACCGCCACGCTGAAGGGAATCCAGGGCCGTGCTTGATCTGTTGCTCTTCGGCCAGAAGACGGCGCCGGATTTCTGCTGGGACGCGCGGGGAGGCCTGCTTCCGCCCGGCGCGTCCTTCACGCGTGGCTCTTCCGCCTGGGCCTTCAACAGCGCGGGCATGCTGACGCAAGCCGGCACCAATGTCGCGCGCTTCGACTACGACCCGTCCACCCTCATGGCGCTCGGCTACCTCTCGGAGATGCAGAGCACGAACTCGGTGACCCAGTCACAGGATTTCTCGACTGGCTGGACCGCCAGCAACATCGTGCTGGCCAACAACGCGGTGACTGCACCGGACGGCACGACCACGGCGGGTACCATGCTGCTCAGCGCGGGCTCGGCCCTGCACCAGCTCCAGTCGACGCCGTCGTTCTCGTACACCAATGGCAACGTCTATGGCGTGTCGATGTTCGTCAGGGCGATTACGGGCGCACCATGGGTGCAGTTCACGTTCGGCGGCAACAGCGGTTGGAATTTTCACCCCGCGACCGGCACGATCGGCGCCGCCCTGACGGGTAATCAATCGAACTTCGTCGCCCGCCAGCTGGCGAACGGATGGTGGCGGATCTCGTTCGCCTTCACCGCGGCAGCGACGACGTCGTCCGTGATCGCAGTCAACTTCGTCGACAGCGGCAACGCCACCCCGGCACCGACCATCACGGGCGACGGCATCAGCAAGATCGCGATCTGGGGCTTCCAGTTCGAGACGGCGAGTGCCGGCGTGACGAGCTACATCCCCACGGCGGGCAGCGCCGTCACCCGCTCGGCCGATCTCCTCGCACTGCCGCTCGCGTCGCTCTCCGGCTGGAAGCCCAATCAAGGTGGCGTTCTGATGGCCACCTATCGCCTGCACACGATCAAAGCGGTCGCCGAGCAGGACGCTCTCTTCATGTGGGACGGGGGAGGCAACAACGTCGAAGTTCGCGCCCAGTCCGGTACGCAGGCGGGGCCGGGAGCGATCGGCGGCCTGATGCGATCTGGCGTACTCCAAATCAACATCGGGGTCACCACCAACCCCATACCGACCGCGTTCATGCGGAGGCGGCAGGCGGTCGGTTGGGGCGTCAGCCGTGGCCAGCTCGCTCTGGACGGCATCATGTGGGCAACGCAGAGCGGCATCTTCAATCTGCCGGTCGGCCTGACCGCGCTCTATCCCGGCGGCAATACCGGCAACAGTCTCAATGGCACCGTCGAAAGCCTCGCCTACTACGCAGGCGCGCGCGGTGATGCCTTCTTGCAGCAGAGGTCGGCGCAATGAGCGGCTGGCAGACGATCTACCTCGATACCGTGAACGAGGCGAACGCGCGTGCCCTGGCGGCGCAGCTCGGCTGCGATCTGCAGCCTGGGCAGTTCGGCGCCAGCGATGAAAACTACTGCTTCCTGGCCTACACGCCGCTCACGGATCACGACGACGCGACCTGGTCATTCGCCGTGCTGGCGCGGTTCAACACCGACCGGCCGGAGGGGCTGGCGGCTTACAACGCCGTGCTCGCGACGCCCTACGTCAAGACACCGGCCAATCCCAGCAACCTGTGGGCATCGTGATGGACAAGCAGGATCTCCGTGACGCCTGGGAC
>DATFCF010000324.1:0-3884 GCA_035253445.1 Mycobacterium sp. | reverse complement strand
CCAGACCCCACGGCGTTGGCAGCATCTCCAGCATGTCGACACGCACGTCCGCGTCGTCGTTCGAGTCGGCGAACTTCAGCAGCGACGCCGCGGCGAAGTAGCCCGAGGGTCCGGAACCGACGATGGCCACGTGGTATGGGCGCATGTATTGAGCCTTCTGTTTTCGCCCGGCCACCCGCAAGGGGGCTGTCGCGTCGTAGCCGAGCTGGTTACCGCTCCGATGCTAAACGGGCACGCTGCCGCCGGTAACGTGAACTCCCGTGGATCCTGACCGTCAAGCCGATATCGCCGCCCTCGACTCCACCCTGACCACGGTGGAGCGGGTGCTCGACGTCGAAGGGCTTCGCGGTCGCGTCGAGAAGCTTGAGCATGAGGCCTCCGATCCGAACCTGTGGGACGACCAGGCCCACGCCCAGAAGGTCACCAGTGAGCTGTCGCACACGCAAAACGAGCTGCGCCGGGTCGAGGACCTGCGCCAGCGGCTCGACGACCTGCCGGTGCTCTACGAGATGGCCGAGGAAGAGCAGGGGGCAGGCGCCGCCGACGCCCTCGCCGAGGCGGACGCCGAGCTCAAGAAGCTGCGCGACGACCTCGAGGCGATGGAAGTGCGCACGCTGCTCTCCGGCGAGTACGACGAGCGTGAGGCGCTGGTCAACATCCGATCCGGCGCCGGCGGCGTGGACGCCGCGGACTGGGCCGAGATGTTGATGCGGATGTACATCCGCTGGGCCGAGCAGCACAAGTATCCGGTCGAGGTGTTCGACACGTCCTACGCCGAGGAGGCGGGCATCAAGAGTGCGACCTTCGCCGTGCACGCGCCGTTCGCATACGGCACGTTGTCGGTGGAGCAGGGCACACACCGGTTGGTGCGAATCAGCCCGTTCGACAACCAGGGTCGGCGCCAGACATCCTTCGCCGAAGTCGAGGTGCTCCCTGTCACCGAGACCACCGATCACATCGATATCCCCGAGGCCGACGTGCGTGTCGACGTCTACCGATCCAGCGGGCCGGGCGGCCAATCGGTGAACACCACCGACTCCGCCGTTCGACTCACGCACATTCCGACCGGTATCGTGGTGACTTGCCAGAACGAAAAGTCGCAATTGCAGAACAAGGTGTCGGCAATGCGCGTGCTTCAGGCAAAGTTGTTGGAACGCAAGCGTTTAGAAGAACGTGCTGAGCTTGACGCGTTGAAGGGCGATGGCGGCAGCTCGTGGGGCAACCAAATGCGCTCCTACGTTTTGCACCCCTACCAAATGGTGAAGGATTTGCGCACCGAATACGAGGTCGGCAACCCGGCCGCAGTACTCGACGGAGACATCGACGGGTTCCTCGAGGCCGGAATTCGGTGGCGCAACAGGCGAGATGACGAATAGCACCGTACTTGCAATAGGTCTGTCCGAGCGCTGGCACGGCTTCTGGGGCGGCAGCATCGGAGAGTGGATCCTCGACAGAGGTGTGCCGATCGCGCTGTATCTGATCGGCGGCCTGCTGGCCGCGCGCTTCATCAACTGGGCGGCGCGCAGAATGGTCCGGCGCATCGACGCCGAGTACCAGGAAAGCGACCAGCTGGTGCGCACGGAGAGCTCCAAGCACCGCCAGGCTGTCGCGTCGGTGATCTCGTGGGTGTCGGTGGCCCTGCTGTTCGTCGTCGTGCTCGTGCAGGTGACATCGCTGCTCGCCATCCCGGTCGGATCACTCGTCGCGCCGGCCGCGGTGCTGGGCGCTGCGTTGGGCTTCGGTGCGCAACGGCTGGTCCAGGACCTGCTCGCCGGCTTCTTCATCATCACCGAGAAGCAGTACGGGTTCGGCGACCTTGTGTCGCTGACCGTCGCGGGTATCACCCTGCCCGCGGAGGGCACCGTGGAGGACGTCACGCTTCGCGTCACCAAGCTGCGGTCCACCGAGGGCGAGATGTTCACCATTCCGAACGGTCAGATCGTCAAATCGGTGAACCTGTCCAAGGACTGGGCACGCGCCGTCATCGACATCCCGGTCCCCACGTCGGCGGACCTCAACGTCGTCAACGACCTGCTCCACGGTGTGGCCGAGAAGGCGATGGAAGATCCTGGGCTGCGTGCGCTGCTGCTGGACGCTCCCCAGCTGATGGGCGTGGAGAGCATTGAACTCGACACCGTCAACCTGCGCATGGTGGCCCGCACGCTGCCGGGCAAGCAGTTCGAGGTCGGCCGACGTATCCGCGTGCTGGTGGTCCGCGCTCTTCGCCGGGCCGGCATTGTGTCGCCAACCGATGGCAGCTCCCCGATGGTGGAGGCCATCGTGCATCCGGCAACGGCCGGTGGTGCCGAGGAGGAGACCCAGGGCTCGGAGCAGAAGAAGTGACGTCCTGGCTGAAGGCCAAATTGGGCCGCATGCGCGTCTCGACGTTGGTGCTCATCGTCGCGTTCTTGGCGCTGTTCTGGGTGTACCACAACTTCGAGCCCACTCCCGTGGCCCCTACGGAGCCGCCGACGGCCGTCGTTCCACCGGGTTTCGTCCCCGATCCGAACTACACCTGGGTGCCGCGCACCAACGTCCGCAGGCCCAGGGAGCCGGTGTACACCACGACCACGACGACCACAACGCCGCCGACTACGACGACGAGCCCGACTGAGACGACGACGACCAGCCCGACATCGCCCACGGAGACGCCGACGACGACGGTGGTGGATCCGGACGGTTTCGGTCCGCTGCCGCCGCAGACGCAGACGATCGTGACGCCGACTCCGGTGACCACCACGCCGGTCGTGCCGACGCCGACGCCGACGACCACTGCTCCGCCCAGCTAGGCCGGGCAGTTACACCGCTACACTGGCGTGCCGTGATGATCACCCTTGACCATGTCAGTAAGCAGTACAAGTCGTCGGCGCGCCCAGCCCTCGACAACGTGTCGCTCAAGATCGACAAGGGTGAGTTCGTCTTCCTGATCGGACCGTCCGGGTCGGGCAAGTCGACGTTCATGCGCCTGCTGCTGGCCGAGGACACCCCGACAACGGGTGACATCCGGGTGTCGAAGTTCCACGTCAACAAGCTGCCCGGCCGTCACATCCCGAGCCTGCGCCAGGTCATCGGCTGCGTGTTCCAGGATTTCCGGCTGCTGCAGCAGAAGACGGTCTTCGAGAACGTCGCGTTCGCGCTGGAGGTCATCGGCAAGCGCGCCGACGTGATCAACCGGGTGGTGCCCGACGTGCTGGAAATGGTCGGCCTATCCGGTAAGGCCAACCGATTGCCCGGCGAACTGTCCGGCGGTGAGCAGCAGCGCGTCGCCATTGCCCGCGCGTTCGTCAACCGGCCGTTGGTGTTGCTGGCCGACGAGCCCACCGGCAACCTCGACCCCGAAACCAGCAAGGACATCATGGATCTGCTCGAGCGCATCAACCGCACCGGGACGACGGTGCTGATGGCCACCCACGACCATCACATCGTCGACTCGATGCGCCAGCGCGTCGTCGAACTGGAACTGGGCAGACTGATCCGGGATGAGCAGCGCGGCGTCTATGGAATGGATCGCTAGTGCGCTTCGGCTTTTTGATCAATGAAGTTCTGACCGGGCTTCGTCGCAACGTCACCATGACGATCGCGATGATCCTGACCACCGCGATCTCCATCGGCTTGTTCGGCGGTGGGCTGTTGGTGGTGCGGCTGGCCGAGAACTCGCGCGCCATCTATCTGGACCGGGTGGAGAGCCAGGTCTTTTTGACCAACGACGTCTCGGCCAACGACCCCACGTGCGATGCCGATCCGTGCAAGGCGCTGCGGTCGCAGATCGAGAACCGCGACGACGTACGCTCCGTGCGGTTTCTGAACCGCGACGACGCATACGACGACGCGATCAAGAAGTTCCCGCAATACAAGGATGTTGCCGGGCGCGAGGCGTTCCCGGC
>DATFCF010000323.1:0-10548 GCA_035253445.1 Mycobacterium sp. | reverse complement strand
AACGCCTACATCCCGCTGCTGGCCCTGGGCCTGCTGTCGCGGTTCACCGACCTGGTGGCGTTGCCGCACGGCTGGGCCTGGCTGGAGAACGGCTGGGTGATGACGATCGTCGCCGTTCTGCTCGTCATCGAGATCGTCGCGGACAAGATCCCTGCGCTCGACAGCGTGAACGACGCGATTCAGACGTTCGTCCGGCCCACGGCCGGTGGGATCGTGTTCGGGTCGGGCACGTCGGCCCAGACGTCCGCGGTCACCGACCCGGGCGCATTCGCGCAATCAGGGCAGTGGATCCCCGTCGTCGTCGGTGTGGTTGTCGCGCTGGCGGTGTCGCTGACGAAGTCGGCTGTACGCCCTGCGGCCAATGTCGCGACGGCGGGAATGGCCGCTCCCGTGCTCAGCACGGTCGAGGACGCCACCAGCGTCGGCCTGGTGTTCTTGGCGATCCTGGTACCGGTTCTGGTGTTGGTTGCCGTCATCGCGCTGGTGTGGGCGGTCTGGCGGCTGATGCGCCGGCGGCGGCGCAAGGCGTCGGCGCAAAGCGGTTAGATCCAGACGCCCTTACCGACCGCGACTACTCCCCCGGCGCTGATCGCGAACCGTTCGCGGTCCTTCTCCAGATCCACGCCGACCATCTCGCCGGGCCCAACCACGACGTTCTTGTCGAGGATCGCGTGGCGCACCACCGCGCCGCGGCCCACCCGGGTGCCCGGCATGATGACGCTGCCCTCGACAATCGCACCGTCGTCGACCACGACGTTGGACGACAGCACCGAATTGCGAACTGACGCAGCGGAAATGATGCTCCCGGCCCCAACCACCGACTCCTGTGCCGAGCCGCCGTTGACGAACTTCGCCGGTGCCAGGTTCTCCGACTCACCGCGGATCGGCCAACGCTTGTTGTAGAGGTTGAACACCGGGTGCACGGACACCAGGTCCATGTGAGCGTCGTAGAACGCGTCGAGGGTCCCGACGTCGCGCCAATAACCGTGGTCACGTTCGGTGGCGCCGGGCACCTCGTTGTTGGAGAAGTCGTAGACGGCGGCCATGCCGTCGGCGACGAGGCGCGGGATGATGTCGCCGCCCATGTCGTGGTCGGAGTGGTCGTCGTCGGCGTCGGCGCGGATGGCGTCGATGAGCACCTTCGTGGTGAAGATGTAGTTGCCCATCGACGCGAACGTCTGCTCGGGATCATCGGGCGTGCCCGGCGGGTCAGCCGGTTTCTCGATGAAACCGCGGATACGGCCCGACTCGTCGGCGTCGATGCAGCCGAAGGCGGTGGCCTCAGCCCGCGGCACGCGGATGCCGGCCACCGTCGCGCCTGCACCGCTCTCGATGTGGAACTTGACCATCTGCTCGGGGTCCATGCGATACACGTGGTCGGCGCCGAACACCACGATGTAATCCGGATCCTCGTCGTAGATCAGATTCAGCGACTGGTAGATCGCATCGGCAGAGCCCGTGTACCACCGCGGTCCGAGCCGCTGCTGGGCCGGAACCGGCGTGATGTACTCGCCGGCAAGCCCCGAGAGCCTCCAGTTCTGCGAAATGTGGCGATCCAGCGAATGCGACTTGTATTGGGTGAGCACGCAGATCCGCAGATATCGAGCGTTGACGAGATTCGACAGCACGAAGTCGATCAGTCGGTAGGCGCCGCCGAAGGGAACCGCCGGCTTGGCACGGTCTGCCGTCAACGGATAAAGCCGCTTGCCCTCCCCGCCGGCTAGGACGATGCCCAGCACATGTGGCAACTCCCTCATGCTCCAAACCTATCGGGCGGCGCTTGCGGTGGCCAGGCATTCGCGCCATGTCTGTCAAGGTATTTGGCGTTCGCTTCCAAGACGTTCAAAACAAGGCTGCACACCCGCGGCGCGCAGATTACCGTCGTCACCATGCGGGTGGCGATGATGACTCGGGAATATCCACCTGAGGTCTACGGCGGGGCCGGCGTTCACGTCACCGAGCTCGTCGCGCAGCTGCGGCATCTGTGCGAGGTCGACGTGCATTGCATGGGCGCGCCGCGTCCCGGCGTGTTCGTCGCGCAGACCGATCCGGCACTGAAGGGCGCCAATCCGGCGCTGGCGACGCTGTCGGCGGACCTGAACATGGTCAACGCCGCGTCGCAGGCGACGGTCGTGCATTCGCATACGTGGTATTCCGGGCTGGCCGGCCACCTGGCCGCGTTGCTCTACGGCGTTCCGCATGTGCTGACCGCGCATTCGCTCGAGCCGATGCGGCCGTGGAAGGCCGAGCAGCTCGGCGGCGGGTACCGGGTGTCGTCGTGGGTGGAGAAGACCGCGATCGAGGCGGCTGACGCGGTGATCGCGGTCAGCTCCGGCATGCGCGACGACGTGCTGCACACCTATCCCGCGCTCGACCCCAACCGGGTCCACGTGGTGCGCAACGGGATCGACACCGATGTCTGGTACCCCGTCGAGCCGGAGCCCGGCGATTCGGTGCTCGAGGAGCTCGGCGTCGACTTCGACCGGCCCATCGTGGCGTTCGTCGGGCGGATCACCCGGCAGAAGGGCGTCGCCCACCTGATCGCCGCGGCGCACCACTTCGCACCCGAGATTCAGCTGGTGCTGTGCGCGGGCGCGCCGGACACTCCTGAGATCGCGGCGGAGGTGACGGGCGCGGTCCAGGAGTTGGCCCGCACCCGCAGCGGAGTGTTCTGGGTGCGCGAGATGCTGCCGATCGTCAAGATTCGTGAAATTCTTTCAGCAGCAACGGCTTTCGTGTGTCCATCGGTGTATGAACCGCTCGGCATCGTCAACCTGGAGGCGATGGCGTGCGCGACGGCGGTGGTGGCTTCTGATGTCGGTGGCATCCCGGAGGTGGTCGCCGACCGTCAGACCGGGCTGCTGGTGCACTACGACCCGAGCGACCCGGCGTTCTTCGAGCGACGGTTGGCCGAAGCCGTCAACTCGCTGGTGGCCGAGCCTGAAAAGGCCCGGCAATACGGCCTGTCCGGGCGGCAGCGCTGTATCCAGGAGTTCTCGTGGGCCCATATCGCCGAGCAGACCCTGGAGATCTACCGGAAGGTGTGCTCGTAAGCGGTGGTGCGCCCCGCCGTGCAATGGTGGGTCCCGGCGTGCGATGCGCCTAGCTGGTGACGCCCTTGAGTTCGTCGCCGAGGGCGGCCGCTTCTTCGGGAGTGAGTTCGACGACAAGTCGCCCACCGCCCTCTAGTGGTACCCGCATCACGATGCCGCGCCCCTCCTTGGTTGCTTCCAGTGGACCGTCGCCGGTCCGGGGCTTCATGGCCGCCATCGAGTGCTCCCTCCACATGAGCTGGCCCGCGTCGGGCTAGTGAACTTCCCCCTATTGTTCCCTATCGGCAGGGTTCGGTGTGCAAAGACCCGGCTAAGGGCCTCGTTACGACGCGGCTTTGATGGCTGGAACCCAGCAGTTGGCGACGTGGTCGTCGACCATTCCGGTGGCTTGCATCAAGGCGTATGCAGTCGTGGGTCCGACGAATCGGAAGCCGCGCCGCTTCAATTCCTTGGCCATCGCGGTCGATTCGGGGGTCACCGCAGGAACCTGTGACATGTCGGCGGGGCGCGGCCGCGGCGGCGGCGCGAACGACCACAGAAGTTCACCGAGGTCGACCCCGGCATCTGAGAGATCGGCCGCCGCGCGCGCATTGGCGATGGTGGCCTCGATCTTCGCGCGGTTGCGCACGATGCCGGTGTCGGCCATCAGCCGGGCGATGTCTTTGTCGGTGTAGCGGGCGATGCGTTCGATGTCGAAGCGGTGGAACGCGTGCCGGAAGTTCTCCCGCTTGCGCAGGATGATCAGCCACGACAGCCCACTTTGGAAGGCCTCCAGTGTGACCCGCTCGAACAATGCGGCCGAGTCGCGCAACGGCTGACCCCACTCGGTGTCGTGGTAATCGCGGTAGAGAATGAAATCAGCTTGCGCCAAACGTGATTCGTCGATCCATCCGCAGCGCACACGCGCGTCGTCCCCGGGGCCGATCGTCACGGTTGCTCCCCCGCGTCGGACGGCAGCGCATGTGAGCCTTCGGCAGGCGCTTCGGCGTCGTCGGACTCGTCCTCGAGACCATATGCCGCGCGCACTGCGGCGAGCTGGCCGCGCAGCAGGTCGAGTTCCTGCCCCAGCCGGTCGAGCACCCAGTCCACCTCGCTGGTCTTGTAGCCGCGCAACGTCTGGGTGAACTTGACGGCTTCGACGTCGGCGCCGGTGACGCCGGAGGCGGGCAACACGGTGGCGGTGGTGGCGCGCGGCAGCGGCGGCAACGGTTCGCCGCGACCGAACAGGACGCTGCCGATGGCGAACAACACGATGCCGACGAGGACCAGCACGACCAGATACAGCAGAACCAGGGTCACGCCCTCGATACTGCCCGAAGGCGCCGACAGCGGGCCCACCTGTCTGCGCCGAAATAGAATTCCTGGTCGCGATTCGGCGCTTTTGGCAGCCCGGAATTCTATTTCGCGGGTTTGGAAGCGCCCCCGTTAGCGCAGCGTGTTCATCGGCGGCCGGTCGGCCAGTGACACCGTCGACGAACGCGCGGTGTAGTCGTCGCCGTCGGCGAAGAACTGAGTCAGGCCCACGCCGGAGTCCGGAACGCCACAGCGCGACAGCAGTGTGGCGATGACCTGGCGGCTCATCGTCGCCAGTTCGGTCAGCGGCCGGTTGCGGTGCGTCCGCACGCCGAGGTTCACCTGGGCGATCGCGTCAAGGCCGAGCCGGTCGTAGGTGTCGATCAGCAGGCCGATTTCCACGCCGTAGCCCGGCGCGAAAGGCACTGACGTCAGCAGCTCCCGGGTGCCGGCGTATTCACCACCGAGCGGCTGCAGCAGGCAGCTCAGCTCGGGCCGCAGCGACGCCAGCAGCGGTCGCGCGACCAGCTCGGTGACGCGGCCACCACCGTTGGCGTCTTCGCTGCCGCTGACCTTCAGTGGTCGCCGGTAGAAGCCCTTGACCAGGTGCACGCCGTCGGTTGTGAGCAGCGGACCGACCAGCTTCGGCACGAACATCGGGTCGGGGTCGATCAGGTCGGAGTCGACGAACACGACGATGTCGCCGGTGGCCGCGGCCAACGACCGCCACAGCACCTCGCCCTTGCCGGGCTGCGGCGCGACTTCAGGCAGCGCGACCTCCCGGCTGATCACCCGTGCACCCGCCGCGAGCGCGCGGATCTCGGTGTCGTCGGTGGAGCCCGAATCCAGCACGATCACCTCGTCGACGAGCCCGCCGAGCAGCGGCGTGATGGTCTCGACGACGCTTCCCACCGTTTCTTCTTCGTTGAGGGCCGGCAGCACCACCGAGATGGTGCGCCCGGCTTTCGCGGTCTCGAGTTCGGCGATCGTCCACGTCGGCCGGTTCCAGCTGTGATCGGACAGCCACCGTGCGGTGACGACTTCCGTACCGGGCAGCTCTGGTGTCAGTGTCATGCTTCGACTCTCGCTCGGTCCGGTCCTCGCTCGTCCCTCGCTGCGATCCTCACTCGCGTTCGTCTCAGTGTCATGCCAGTCCCCTCACCGTTCGCGTCGGCGGACGCACACCCTGGATCGACGCGACCATCTCGAGCACGCGTCGTGTGGGCCCCACCTCGTGCACACGGAACATGGCGGCGCCGTCGGCAGCGGCTATCGCCGTCGCCGCCAACGTGCCCTCCAGGCGTTCGGTCAGACCCACACCGAGAGTTTCCCCGACAAAGTCTTTGTTGCTCAGGGCCATCAGGACGGGCCATCCAGTGTTTACAAGGTCTTTTACATGGCGCAACAAACTAAGACCGTGATAAGTGTTCTTGCCGAAATCGTGAGTCGGGTCGATCAGCACTGCGTCACGGGACACCCCGGCGGCGACTGCACGTTCGGCCGCGGTGGTTACCTCTGCGATGACGTCGTCGACGACGCCGCGCTCGGAGATGCCGTAGTTGACCCGAAACGGACGCGTGCGCGGCTCTGCGCCGCCGGTGTGTGAGCACACCAGACCGGCGCCGAACTCGGCGGCGACCTCGGCCAGACCTGGGTCGTGGCCGCCCCAGGTGTCGTTGATCAGGTCGGCGCCGGCCGCGCAGGCCTGTTTGGCGACCGCCGACCGCCAGGTGTCGACGCTGATCAGCTGCTCGGGATAGGTGTCGCGCAACCATTCGATGAACGGCACGACACGGGCGACCTCCTCATCGACATCGACGGATTCGCCCGGGCCAGCTTTGACCCCGCCGACATCGACGACGTCGGCGCCGTCCTCGATCACCCGATGGGCGGCGGCCTTGGCGGCCTCGTCGGTGAATGTGGCGCCGCGGTCGTAGAACGAGTCCGGAGTCCGGTTCACGATCGCCATGATCAGCGCGCGATCTCCGGCCACCGGGCGGCCGCAGAAGGTTGCCTGCACGCCCTCCAGGCTACGGGCCAGCGATTTGTGGGCGTTTCGTTGCGCTCAGTGGCTCGTTTCCGCACACAAGTCGTCAGCCCTTCGGCTTCTTGCCGGCCTTCACCTCGTCCGGGTACTCGTCGTAGAACGGCACATAGCCCTCCTCACGACCGGCCAGCACGTAGATCGGGTCGTCGACGTCCGCGCTGTAACCCTCTTTGCGCAGATCCACCTTCTGACTCTTGAAGGTCGACGTGTGCGCGAGTTCCTTCACCACCCGAACGAAGAGCGGGACGGCGTACCCGGGCAGGCGCTCGTGTACGGCCTTCGCAAGGGCCTTGCCGTCGAACTCCTCGCCCTCCTTGAGCTGGATGGCGGCCATGCCTGCGCGCCCGCCGGTGCCCTCGACTTCGACGCCGAAGACGGTGCTCTCCTCGACCTGCGGATCGCTCGCGACGGCGGCCTCGACCTCGGTGGTGGCGACGTTCTCACCCTTCCACCGGAATGTGTCGCCCAGCCGATCGGTGAATGCGGCGTGCCCGAAGCCCTGCGACCGCATCAGGTCGCCGGTGTTGAACCAGACGTCACCGTCGCGAAAAGCGTTGTGCACCAATTTCTTTTCGGTGGCCTTCCGATCGGTGTAACCGTCGAAGGGCTGGAAGTTGCTGACCTTGCTCAACAGCAGGCCCGGCTCGCCGTTGCGCACCTTGCGGACGCGGCCGTCGTCGCCACGAACCGGCTCACCGGTGTCCCCGTCGTACTCGACGAAAGCCACCGGCGTCGGGCAGATGCCGGTGGACCTCGGCACGTTCAACACGTTGACGAACGCGGTGTTGCCTTCACTGGCGCCGTAGAACTCGCACACCCGCTCGATGTCGAATCGCTCGGTGAAGTCGTCCCAGATCGCAGGGCGCAGCCCGTTGCCGCAGATCACCCGCACCTTGTGCTTGCGGTCGGTGTCCTTGGGCGGCTGGTTGAGCAGGTATGCGCAGATCTCACCGATGTAGACGAACGCGGTGGCGTCGTAGCGGATCACGTCGTCCCAGAACTTCGACGCCGAGAACGACTTGCCCAACGCCAGCGTCGCGCCCGAATTCAGCACCGCCGACAGCGCGACCGTCAACGCATTGTTGTGGTAGAGCGGCAGGCAGCAGTACAGGGTGTCGTTGCTGGTCAGCCTCATTCCGAGGCCGCCGAATCCGGCGAGCGCCCGAAGCCACCGGTAGTGCGTCATCACGCTGGCCTTCGGCATGCCGGTGGTGCCCGAGGTGAAGATGTAGAAGGCCTTGTCCTTGGCCAGCACCGCCGCCGTCGTCGCCGGATTGGCGGTCGGTGCGGTGGATGCCAGGCGCTTGAACTCGTCGATGGTCACCAGCCCATCGGTGGCGGCGCCGCTTTCGGTGATCGGCTCGACGAACTCGGTTGCGGCAACGACGATCGTGGCGGAGAGCAGTCCCAGGCTGTGCTCGAGTACCTCGCCGCGCTGGTGGTAGTTGAGCATTCCGGAAATCGCGCCGCACTTCACCGCTGCCAACATCAGCAGCACCGGCTCGGGCGAGTTGCGCAGCATGATGCCGACGACGTCACCGTGGCCGACCCCGCGCGCGGCCATAACCGCGGCGTAGCGGTTGACGGTCTCGTTGGCCTCCCGGTAGGTGATCTCCTGGTCGTCGAACTTCAGGAACACCTTGTCGGCGTGGCGGGCGGCGCGGTCCTGGAACACCTTGCCGATCGAGGTCTTGGCGGACGGGCGAGCGCCGAAGCCGGTGATGACGCCGCGCAGAATCGTTGGCGTGTCCAGCAGCAGGCCGGGCACGTGGGTGATGATGTCGAACAACCCGATCGAGTTGCGGGCCTCCGACTTCTGCTCGGTCATGCGCTGCATCCCCTCCGCCGTTGTTTGTCGCACACCCTAACCACGGGTGACGGGCGTCACCCCGCCGGTGCGCATACCGCCATCGCCACCTCGATGTCATCGACCACGACCAGCCGGTCCAGCGCACCCTTGGCGACGTACCCGCTGTCGACCAAGCCGTGCAACCACGCCAGCAGGCCGTCGTAGTGCCCGAGCGGGTCGAGCATGACAACCGGCTTGTCATGCATACCCAAATAGCCCGCTGTCCAGGCTTCGAAGAATTCCTCGAGTGTTCCGATGCCTCCGGGCAACGCGATGAACGCGTCGGCACGGTCCTCCATGATCTGCTTTCGCTCACGCATGGTGTCGGTGACGATGAGCTCGTCCGCGTCGACGTCGGCGACCTCGCGGTGCACCAGCGCCTTGGGGATGACGCCGACGGTGCGGCCGCCGTGCGCCCTGGCCGCACCGGCCAACGCGCCCATGGCCGACACGTTGCCGCCGCCGGACACCAGCGTCCAGCCGCGCTTGGCGACAGCTTCGCCGACGCTGACGGCCAGCGTCAGCAGCTCGGGATGCGTTGGGCCGGACGCGCAGTAGACGCACACCGCCCACTCGCGGTCGTGATCGGGGGACACAGAGACAACATAGACAACGTAGTCATAGACTCCGGCGGTGCCAGTCGAGTGGGTGACCGCGCCGCACGAACCGGCACTGGACCTGCTCGAAACGGGCGTGCGCGAGCGGGCCGGCGCCGTGCTCATCGGCCCTGCGGGCATTGGTAAGACCGCGTTGGCACGCGCCGCCGCCGACCGGCTCGGTGCGCGGTTCGGCCGCGTCGACTGGGTCACCGCGACGGCGCCGCCGATCCCGTTCGCTGCGTTCGGCCACCTGATCGACGTCCCCAAGACGGGCAGGACCGCCGCGGTGTTGCGCGCGGTGCGCGAGTCGCTGGGCGACGGGCGTCTGCTGATCGTCGATGACGCCCATCTGTTGGACAAACTGTCTGCCGCGGTGGTCTACCACTTGGCGGTCAGCGGCGCGGCGACGCTCATCGTCACGGTGACGGCCGACGGCCCGGTACCCGACGAGATATCGGCCCTATGGCGCGACGACCTGCTGGCCCGCGTCGACGTTCATCCGCCCGGCCATGACGACAGCCGGCTGGCGGCCCAGGTCGAAGAGTTCGTCGCGGGGCTGCCCCCGGCTGCGCATCGAGTGCTGGAGTATCTGGCGGTCGAGAACCCGCTGCCGCTCGCCGACATCACCGCGCTGGTCGGGCGTGAGGCCATCGAGCAAGCCGCAACGGCCGGTGCGGTGGTCGTCGGCGAGACCGATGTCCGGTCGGCCCACCCGCTGTACGTCGACGCGGTCGGCGACGCGTTGGGTGGCCCAGAGCAGCGCCGCCTGCGCACCGAACTGGTCGACCAGCGGGCGACTTCACCGCCTCGCGGCGTGGTCGGTCGGCTGCGGTTGGCGGTGCTCGCGCTGGACAGTGACCGTCCCCAACCGGTCGCCGAGGTCATCACCGCCGCCGACGAGGCGTTGCGGCTGGGTGACCTGGAACTGAGTGAGCGGCTCGGACGTGCCGCGATGAAGCAGGCACCGGGTTTGGCCGCCCGGCTGCCGCTGGCCTACGCGCTGGCGTGGCAGGGCCGCGGGCGAGAGGCCGATGCGGTGCTCGCCGAGGTGGATCCGGCGCAGCTGTCGGAGACCGAGCTGATGGCATGGGCGCTGCCGAGGGCTGCCAACCAGTTCTGGATGCTGTCGGAGCCGGAGCGGGCCACCGCGTTTCTGCGGGCGACGCGCGGGCGGGTGTCGTCACCGGCAGCGCAAACCACCCTCGACGCGCTGTCGGCGATGTTCGCGATGAACGCCGGCAGCCCCAGCCGCGCCAAGCAGATCTGCGAGGCCGTGCTGGCGTCGCCGTCGGCCGACGAGACCGCGGTCGGCTGGGCCTCGGCGGCAGCGGCACTGAGTTCTGCACGGATGGGGCGGTTCGACGAGGTGGACGCCATGGCCGAGAGGGCGATCGTCGCCGGCCAACCCGGACTGTTGCGGTTCACCAGTGGATTCGGCCAGACCACGGCACTGCTGATGGCAGGCGAGCTTGACCGAGCTCAGGCGCTCGCTCAGCAACTCACCGACTTCGCTCAGCGGCAGCAGCCGGGCCGAGCGATCGGCGAGGTAGTGGTCGCCGATGTGCTGATCGCTAAAGGCGAGCTGGAGGCCGCGGTGACGCTGTTGCGCGGCGCCGCTGCCGCGCTGGCACCGACCGGCTATTCGTGGGGCCCGCTTGCGTTGATGCTGTTGGCGCAGGCGCTGGGTCAGCTGGGTGCGACCGCCGA